>CAJMRM010000041.1 GCA_905215775.1 uncultured bacterium | reverse complement strand
ATCCGGCTGCAGACCAGGCCCACCCGCTCATAAAACTTCATTTCCATAGTTCCTCCTGCGTTCTCCTTCGTGGTCTTTTGCTGCTTTTCCTCTGTGCCAGTCTCCTGGCCTGAAAAAAAGGACAGGAT
Source organism: uncultured bacterium (assembly GCA_905215775.1). Taxonomy (GTDB): domain Bacteria; phylum Bacillota; class Clostridia; order Lachnospirales; family Lachnospiraceae; genus Alitiscatomonas. The sequence goes on along the minus strand of CAJMRM010000041.1, from coordinate 30,652 downwards.
CCGCCATCCGGCGCAGCCCGTCCTTTTTTACAGATCATTTTTCTATTCCAGCGCCTTTATGGTCCGACCGGCATACAGCGGCTTACGTCTCGTTCATTTTAGCTAACTTGGCCGCCTGGTCTGCGGCGATCAGGCTGTCGATGAGCTCCTGGAGATCGCCGTCCATGATGGAGTCGATCTTATAAAGGGTCAGCTTGATCCGGTGCTCTGTCACACGTCCCTGGGGGAAGTTGTAGGTGCGGATCTTTTCGGACCGGTCGCCGGTGCCGATCTGGCTGCGGCGTGCCTCGGCCTCCTCATTCTGGCGGCGCTCCAGCTCCATGTCATACAGCTTGGAACGCAGCAGGCGGAACGCCTTATCCTTGTTCTGCAACTGAGATTTCTCCGTCTGGCTGTAAATTACGATCCCCGTGGGAATATGGGTCAGACGCACCGCAGAGTCGGTGGTGTTTACGCACTGGCCACCGTTTCCGGAGGCACGCATCACGTCGATGCGGATATCCTTTTCGTCGATGACCACGTCAAACTCCTCGGCCTCCGGCATGATCGCCACAGTGGCCGTAGACGTATGGATCCGGCCGCCGGACTCAGTCTCCGGCACACGCTGTACCCGGTGTACGCCGCTTTCGTATTTCAACTTGGAATATGCGCCCTGGCCGGTGATCATGAATTCCACTTCCTTCATGCCGCCGATGCCGCTCTCGCTGACGTTGATCAGCTCCACCTTCCACCGCTGGCGCTCTGCGTAATGGACGTACATCCGGTACAGCTCGGAAGCGAACAGGGCCGCCTCGTCTCCGCCTGCGCCTGCGCGGATCTCCACGATTACGTTCTTATCATCGTTGGGGTCCTTGGGAAGCAGAAGGATCTTAAGCTGCTGCTCCAGCTCCTCGATCCTTTTTTTCGCGTCGGAAAGCTCTTCCTTGGCCATCTCCCGCATTTCCTCGTCGCTCTCTTCCTCCAGAAGGGCCAGGCTGTCCTCCATGTCCTGCTTTGCCTGCTTATATTCCTTATATGTCTCCACCAGCGGCGTCAGATCCGACTGTTCCTTCATCAGCTTCCGGAATCGTTTCTGATCCTCTGCCACGGACGGATTGTTTAACTCAAACATCAGCTCTTCGTAATGCTTAACAATGTCTTCCAAACGGTCGAACATAGGAAACCTCCTTCTTTACTTCCGGATCTTCCCCGACCATGTTCCGCGCACTACCCGGTCCATGCCCGCCAGATCCTTTATCACCTTTGTATCCTGAAATCCATGGGACTCTAAAAGCGTCTTCACCGCCGCCCCCTGGTCGTGACCCGTCTCAAAATAAACGGAACCGCCCTGGTTTAAGAAATCCCCGCACTGCTCCGCCAGGATCCTGTAAAAATAAAGGCCGTCCTCTTTCCCGTCTAAGGCTCCCAGAGGCTCATGGTCACGCACCTCCGGCTCCAGCCCCCGGATCACCTCACTGGGGATATAGGGCGGATTGGAAACGATCACGTCAAACGTGTCCCTTCCCGGCTCAAAGGCCGAAAACATATCGCTCCGGCGAAGCTCCACTGGATGCGGCCTCTCTCCCGGTGCTCCGTTTTCCATCTTGGCAGACTCCGCCGCTCCGGCCGTATCCGCTCCCAGAAGCGTTCCGGCGTTTTTTTCCGCCGTCTCCAGGGCCTCTGGAGAAATGTCCGCCGCCGCCACCCGGGCATACCCGCCCAGGGCCTTTAAGCTGACGGCAATGCAGCCCGAGCCGGTGCACATATCCAGCACAGAAATATTTCTGTTTTTCTGCTCATTTAACACAGTTTCCACCAGTGTCTCCGTATCCTGCCTGGGGATCAGCACATGGGCATTGACAAAAAACTCCATGCCCATAAATTCCTGGGTGCCCAGGATATGCTGAAGGGGAATCCGGGCAGACCGGCGCTCCAGCCCGTTCTCATAGGCCTTAAGCGCCTCCTCCCCCGGAGCCGCCTCCTCCTTGGCGTCCAGGAAATACCTGGCCCGGCTCATGGAAAATGCCCGTTCAAACAGATACCAGGCGTCCAGCTCATACTCCTGAATCCCGGCCTTCTTTAAACGCTCCTGGCCCTGTTTTAACAGCTCCCCCCAGGTCATGCCGTTTTCTCCTGATCTTCAAAATATCCGGCCGGATACGTTTCCGGAAAGTTCTCCTCCAGATATTTCTTCCAGTCGAACACTTCCTCCACAGCGGCGATGGCCACCTGGATCATGGAATCGTCCGGCTCCTTGGTGGTCAACCCCTGCATCCACATGCCCGGACGGCTTATGATGTCCATGATCTTTGAATTGCTGGTGCCTGCCAGCCGCAGCACCTCATAAGACACACCCGCGATCACCGGGATCAGTACGATCCGGCTGACGATCCGGAGCCATATGGTGTCCACCCGGACCACCATAAAGAACAGGATGCTGATGACCATAACGATCAGAAGGAAGCTGGTGCCGCAGCGCTTGTGCTCCTTGGAGCTCCTCCGGACGTTTTCCACATTTAATACCAGCCCGTTCTCCAGGCAGTTGATGCATTTGTGCTCGGAGCCGTGGTACATGAACGTGCGGCGGATGTCGTCCATCCTGGAAATGATCTTAATATAGGCGATAAAGATCCCAATACGGATCACGCCCTCCAGTACTGCCATGACTGTTTCCGACTGGATGAACCGGCGGAAGAAGCCGGCGATCAGAAGCGGGAGCACCATAAAGATCCCAATGGCCATGAACACGGAAAAGATCATCACCGCCGTCATGACGACGCTTTCCATTTTTTCTCCGAATTTATCGATCAGGAAGCTTTCAAATCTTCCCGGAGCCTCGTCCTCTTCATCGTCCTCGAAAAAGCTGGCCGACCAGGTGAGGGTCTTCATCCCCAGGATCATTGAATCCGCAAAGCTGAAAATCCCGCGTACAAACGGAAGGGAAAAGAATTTCACTTTTTCCGTCATACTCACATATGTGTCTTTCTGGATCACGATCTCCCCGTCAGGCTTTCTGACGGCGGTGGCATAGGTATCCTTGTTTTTCATCATGATCCCCTCTAAGACTGCCTGTCCCCCGATACCGGAATATTTCAATTTTAAACCTCCATGTCTGTAAGATCCCGCAGACGCGCGTCTCCGGCCCGTCTGCCTCCGGGGCCTGCCAGGAGCATTCCTGCCCCGCCCGGTCTCCGGGTAAACCATAAAAAACACGCTGCGCGGGTTTTTCATGGTGATCGCGGCAGCCGCCAAGATTCCGTGCAGGCACGGACTTTGGCTCGTTGTCCGCGTAAACAAAAAGGGCTGAGTTTTCAGAAATATCCAAAAGCTCAACCCTGCTTTATCAAACCTTATTTGTCTGCTTTCACACCATACTTACGGTTGAACATCTCGATACGTCCGCGAGCGGAAGCAGCCTTCTGCTGACCGGTATAGAATGAATGGCATTTGGAACAGATTTCTACGTGAATGTCTTTCTTGGTAGAACCAGTTACAAATTCATTACCGCAGTTGCAAACGACCTTGGCCTGATAGTAATTTGGGTGGATTCCCTCTTTCATGATTTTCACCTCTTTATTTTTTGGTACATGACTGACAGTCACGTTTATTTATATACCTGTTCCCTTAGAACAGCTAAATAAGTATAGCATAGTTTATTTTTAAGCGCAAGTGTTTTTTCGCTGAAAATCGGACGTCTGTACCCGGAAGATCCGCTTCGCCGGAGCGGTCTGCCCCGCGGGCCGAGCACAGAGGCCTGTTGGAAAAATATTGCTGGTATTTTATGGGCCCTACCCCTCCATCACATGAAGGTTCCGAACCTCTCCGTCCCGGATCCGCTCCGTCAGCTCCATGGCGTGGGGCTCCAGATAATCCCAGTCCCCGCCGGTTAAGCCCTGGCGCTTCAGCTCCTGTACCACAGCCCGGCAGACCATTTCGATCCGCTCCTCTGTCCGGGCCGGGCCGCCAGCCAGCCGCTTCTTTGCTGATCCGCAGGATCCCGCTGCGTCCTCTGCTTCCTTCCCTGCTGATCCGCAGACGCCACTCCTGTCCCCCGGTTTCGTATTCCCTGGCTCATAAACACCAGCCGCATCCCCCGGCACCGCTGTTCCCCCTGTCAGCAGCCGCTCCAGCTCCCCGGCAGCCTCACGGAGCACCGGCAGCTCCCTGGCGGCCCGGAACGACCATTTGTAATACGGCATGTACCTGCGGTTCAGAAGAAAGATCATGGAAAGCCCTGCCGAAACAAATTCGTGTAGGGCCATGGCGGCGGCTCCGTATTCCCCCCGTCTCAGACACCGGGAATAATTATACTGTCCCGACTGGGCCATAAGGACGGCCCGGGCGGCCATTTTCTTCAGGCGCACGTCCTCCGGGTATCCGGCCTCCAGCTCCCGGCGCACGGCAGAAAACTCCCCGCATCCGTCGTAAAACACTTTTCCATTGACGGCGCAGGCCAGGCTGTGCTCCGGCGTATACAGCCATTCCATCAGGGATTCCGGCGCTCCCGGCCTTCCTGTGAACCGGCGGTAAAATTCTCCGGTGAGCAAAACGCCCCGGCGTCCGCCGCCAAGCAGGCTCTGTTTTTCCCGCCGCACTCCCAGATACTCCTCCGGCAGCTTCCCATAAGCCCGGGACAGCTTAAATTCCAGCTCATGCTCCAGCCGGTCCGGGATCCAGAGACAGAAGCCGGCCTCAAAATCATGGTCCCGGGATATGGCATCGTCAAAGCCAAAGCAGTCAGAGCCCTCTCCGGCCACTCCCGCGGCGATCACATCCATATACTGGGGAAACTGCTCCTGGAGCATGGGCAGGCCGTATTCGCCAAAAAACCTTTCTGAAAGCTCCAGACCCCTGATGGCGTTTCCTATGTCTTTACTTCCCCTTACAGGCTCCATATCTGCCGCTCTGCCACTGCTCTTTCCATCGGTCATCTCCCCGGCTCCTCTCCAGCTGCCCGGTAGATCCGGTCTGCCGTTTCGGTAAGTTCCCTCTTTATTCTGAAATATCCGAAATGTCCGAATGTTTCCGCGCATTTCCGGCAATTAAACGCATAATACCCGTCTCTGGGAACCTCTCCGGAGCGGAAGATCTCCACTGCCGTTTCCAGACATCTGTCAATTTCTCCGTCCCGGCCTGCCTTTTCGTACAGCACCGCCAGATTCACCCAGGTGACAGCGAGCTCCAGGAGACTTCCCGGCTGCAGCGCCTCCATGATATCCATGGCTTTCTTATAATATGCCTCCGCCTTTTTATACTCTCCCAGATCCTCCCAGGCCAGGGCCATGTTGTTGAACAGGCCCCCGAACCGGTAGTCTCCCGGCGGCAGGCTCCCGCCATAGGCCCGAAAGGCCTGGTCGTAATAAGGCATGGCCTCCGCCGCCTTTCCAAAGGCCTTCATGGTGGTGGCGGCATTGAGACAGGTGGTTCCGCCAGTGACAGTCTGGGAAAGCCCGTGCTCTCCCACCAGGGCCAGTCCCTTTTCCACCGCCGCAAGGCCCTTTTCCCTCTCTCCGGAATTGCGGTAAAAGCCCATCATTTCATTTAAGATCGTGATCTGGGACGCCCAGTCCCCGGCTTCCTCATACCGGGCCAGCCAGTCCTCCAGATACAGGGCCGCCTCCTGTTTGGCATCCCGGTCCAGGAGCCGGTCAAAGCCCTGGATCACATCCCGGACCGAGGGACCCCCGTCCGCGCTCCCTGTATGCATCGCCTCTGCGGCTGCCGTATGTGGCCGGAAGCAGCACTCCGGCTCCTCCCAGTCTTCTTTTTCCAGTATCATCTGTCATTTCCTCTCTGTTTCATTTTTTAAGGATCCTTAGTCCAGGCTCCGCCCTCCGGAAAAGATCCGCCACACGGCCGGCACATACCGGGCCAGGATCCGGGCCGCCGCGTAAGAAGACGCCACCACCGCCGCTGGAAGAAGGAGGAACCAGACCACAGCTAAGACCGCCATGGCCGTCCCGTCCAGCACGCGTCCCAGCACCAGGGCTCCGGCCTTATTAAAAACACGCACCAGAATAAAATGGATCCCGTATAAAAACAGGCTCTGGCGCATCCACGGCCGGGTCTTTCCCGCCCGGCCGCTGTCAAACAGAAGCCATATGGATATGGGAAGGAAAAAACGGAACATGACGATCCACAAAACATCCGCCCCAGGCTTCCCCATCTGCCAAAAGCAGACCGCCGCCAGGAAAAGGTTCCCCGCCCCTGCCAGGATCCTTCCCTTCCCATAAGAAGCCTCTGCCAGCTCCCGGCCATGGACAGCCATAAAGATCCCAAAGGAATAGTAAAGAAGTGCGTCGGTGTTGGGATGCATGGTATCCAGATGAAAATGGACTGCCGCCATGACGGCTGCCAGAAAGACCAGCCCCCGGGTCCGGTTCTTTATGATCCAGTAAAGGACCGGAGACAGCAGGACCAAGATCATCAGCTGGTACAGATACCAGAATACCGGCGCATACTGGTAATGGAGCACCGCCGCCAGAAGCTCCGCCCAGCCAAAGGGCACCGGCGGCTTTCCAACGAGCAGGCGGACTGCCGGGATGCGGGTGGCCAGCACATATCCCAGATAATAAAAAAGATTCCAGGCCAGATAGGGGACCGCCACGCTGCAGACCCGGCTCTTCCATTTTGCCGGAAGCTTCTCCCAGGAAAAGCCCCGGAAAAAAAGGTACGCCGACAGCATAAAAAATCCCGGCACTGCCGTCAGCCCCAGGGCCGTGGACAGAAAATCCTGGATCCTGTGGACTGTCAGCCAGATCCCCTCTGTGACCGGGACGCCCCCGGAAAACAGCTCCGCATTATAGGAGTGGGCCCAGATCACCAGGATACTGAGCAGAAACATTACCCAGGAAACATGCTCCCGGAACGCCTTCTCCCCCATGGTCTTTCCCATTTGCATCCATCCTTCCGTATTTTCCGGAGCCGGAAAAGCACTTCCCCGGCCCTTCTCTTCCTCTATTGTGCGGAATTTCGGCCGGATTGTCAAGGCAGTTTTCCCTTCTTCTCCTTCTTATTGTCAACTATATATTATTTTTAGTTTACATTTCTCCGTTTTTATGATATTGTAAACCATATTATAATTTTAGTTTACTTTAGGAGGCATCCATGACTGAACCTATGACCATGATCCAGGAATTGAAAACACGGGTCTTAAACGGAGGCCTGGTCTCCCGGGAGGAGGCCCTGGCCCTTTATGCGGCACCCCTGGAGGAGCTCTGCTCCGCCGCCCGCCAGATCCAGCTCCATTTCTGCCAAAACCGCTTCGACCTCTGTACCATCATCAACGGAAAAAGCGGCCGCTGCCCGGAAAACTGCAGATTCTGCGCCCAATCCGCCTTTTATTCATCCTGCCAGGAGGAGTATCCTCTGCTGGACGCTGAGACCATCGTCCGGGAGGCCGGAAGAAACCACCAGCAGGGCGTCCTGCGTTTTTCCATCGTAACCTCCGGCAAGCGGTTAGATGATGCGGAGGTGGACCGGATGTGCCTGGCTGTCCGAAGGATCCGGAAGGAAACAGGGATCCATGTCTGTGCCTCCTTCGGTCTCCTGGACCAGTCTCAGTACGAAAAACTGAAGGAAGCGGGTGTTATCCGGATCCACAACAATCTGGAGACCTCCCGGAACAATTTCCCCAATGTGTGCACCTCCCACACCTTTGACCAGAAGCTGGCTGCCATAAGGGCCGCCCAGGCCGCCGGGCTTACGGTGTGCAGCGGCGGGATCGTGGGCATGGGCGAGACTCCGGAGGACCAGGTGGACATGGCGCTCACGCTGCGGGAGCTGGGGATCCGCTCAGTTCCCGTCAACATGCTGAACCCCATTCCCGGAACGCCCTTGGGACATCTGGCCCCGCTGACCGGAGATCAGATGCGCCGGATCGTGGCCGTATTCCGGTTTCTTCTTCCCGACGCCTTCATCCGCCTGGCCGGAGGACGGGGACTCCTTCCCGATAAGGGGCGGAGCTGTTTCCTTTCCGGCGCCAATGCCGCCATCTCCGGCGACATGCTGACCACCTCCGGTATCTCCACCGCCACGGATCTCCGGATGCTGGAAGAGCTGGGCTATGAGGTCCGCGCGTAAGCGGCGGCTGCAGCTCTGACGGCCGGCCGCCGGAGCATACGCAGACGGCAGATGCAGAAAGGGGGAGCGCTCCGGCTCCCCCCGCTGTATTTTAATATGTCACATCTCTTAAAAGCTCCAGCTGCTCAAATCCCAGATTTCCGCCTGAGATCACAAAACAGACCTTATCCTCTTTTCCCACCGGGATCTGTCCCTCTAAAACGGCTCCGATCCCAATGCAGGACGATGGCTCTGCCAGGACCTTTCCTTCCATTAAAAGAAGCTTCATTCCCTTTAGCATAAACAGATCATCCACTGCCGCAAAGCCGTCCACGTATTTCTTCACCACCGGAAAATTTTTAAGGCCGGGCCTCTGGGACACCAGGGCGTCTGCCAGGGACTTTTTCATGGGTACCTGCACCGGCTCCCCGGCCTTCAGGCTCTCCGTATACCGCGGAAGGGCCGACGGCTCCGCCCCGTATACCTTTGTATGATCTGATACGCATTTCACCGCCGCAGAAACGCCGCCGATGAGTCCGCCTCCGCTGGCCGGGACGATGACTGCGGAAAGCTCAGGGCACTGCTCCATCAGTTCCAGGCCCAGAGTCCCCTGGCCTGCCATCACATCGTAATCGTCATAGGGCGGGATCATGGTGCTCCCCCTCTCCTTACAGATCTGCTCCGCCACCTGAAACCGTTCCGGCGCCTCGCAGAGCACCACCTCAGCCCCCAGATCCATGATGGCCTTTTTCTTGGCCTCCGGCGCCGTCCGCGGCATTACGATCACCGCCCTTGTTCCCTTCATTCTGGCGCCATAAGCAATGGCCCGGCCATGGTTCCCCGAGGACGCCGCCACGATCCCCCGGGAAAGCTCTTCCCCGGTCAGCGTCAGGATCCGGTTCATGGCCCCCCGGAGCTTAAACGCCCCGGTCATCTGCATACACTCGGCCTTGACATACACCTGGCAGCCCAGGTACGCATCCAGTCCCTTAAGTCTCAAAAGCGGGGTTTCCTCCACAAACGGGGCGATCCGTTCTCTGGCCTCTCTGATCTGTTTTCCTGTAAATTCCATTGTCTGCTCCCCTTTCTCCCCGCCGCCCCTTAGCTGAGCGGCCGCTGTCTGGTTCTTTCCCGGCAAACGCCCGGACGGACGCCCCCTCTTCCGGCTCCGGAGCATCCGTTTTTTTATTATAGAGCTATTATCCTAGGGACTCTGCCATTTTGTCAACATGGCTGTGAGATTTTTAACAACAGCTTCCACCGATTTTTCTATTTGACAAATTGACTTCTTATGCTAAAATGAAACACGAAAATTTCACGTTTTTTCAAAAAATAAATTTTATTTAGGAGGTTTCATATGGAAAACCGCACGATCATCCAGGTGGAGGACAAGGTCCCCTTTCGGCTCCTGATCCCCTTAAGCATCCAGCACATGTTCGCCATGTTCGGCGCGTCGGTGCTGGTCCCCTTCCTGTTCGGGATCAACCCGGCCATCGTTCTTTTTATGAACGGACTGGGCACGCTGCTTTTTATCCTGGTCACCAAAGGAAAGGCTCCGGCCTATCTTGGATCCAGCTTTGCTTTCCTGGCTCCCGCGGGCATCGTCATTGCCAACTGGGGCTATGAATACGCCCTGGGCGGCTTTGTGGCTGTGGGCTTTGTGGGCTGTATCCTGGCGTTCATCATTTACAAGGTTGGCTACAAATGGATCGACATCGTCCTTCCTCCTGCCGCCATGGGGCCTGTGGTCGCCCTCATCGGACTGGAACTCTCCGGCAGCGCTGCCAGCAACGCCGGTCTTCTGGATGAGGTCATCGATCCCCGGAACGCCATCGTATTTTTTGTGACCCTGGGCTTTGCCGAGTTTGGTTCCGTCCTGTTCCGCGGCTTCCTCTCTGTGATCCCGATCCTGATCGCCGTGGTCGCCGGGTACGCAGCCGCAGCCGTCACCGGGATCCTGGACTTTTCCGCTGTCATGAGCGCCCCGGTCTTTGCCCTGCCAAACTTTTCCGCTCCGAAGTTTGATCTCCAGGCCATTCTGATCATCCTTCCGGTGATCCTGGTCATCACCTCCGAGCACATCGGCCACCAGGTGGTCACCAGCAAGATCGTGGACCGGGATCTTTTAAAGGAACCGGGACTCCACCGCAGCCTGTTCGGAGATAATTTCTCCACCATGCTGTCCGGTCTCATCGGCTCCGTTCCCACCACCACCTATGGGGAGAACATCGGCGTTATGGCCGTCACCAAGGTATACAGCGTCCAGGTCATCGCCGGCGCGGCCGTATTTTCCATCATCTGCTCCTTCATCGGAAAGCTGTCGGCCCTGATCCAGACCATCCCCGGCCCGGTCATCGGCGGGATCTCCTTCCTGCTTTATGGAATGATCGGCACCTCCGGTCTCCGGATCCTGGTGGATTCCCAGGTGGACTACGGCAAGAACCGGAACCAGGCCCTGACTGCCGTGATCTTCGTCACCGGACTCTCCGGCATCAAGGTGAACTTTGGAAATGTCCAGCTCACCGGTATGGTGCTGGCCTGCGTCACCGGCATGATCTTAAGCCTGATATTCTATCTGTTTGATAAGATGAAGCTGACCAACGATCAGTAAGCTGAAAGCTGCGTCTGCCGGCGGCCGCCAGGATCTGCTCCGGGCTTCCAGGACCGGGACCGCCAAAGCCGTGCGAAATGGGAGTTTCCAGGGCTGGGGCCTGCCAGTGCTCCGCCGGCGGCCGCCAGGATGGGGGCGTTTCCAGTGTTTCGCCCGCGTCTGCCAGCATTGGAATTCCATCTGGGCCCGGCCCGTTTGGGCAGGATCCAGGACTTTTTTCTCCAGTACCCAAAATTTCTCCTGTTTTTGGGCACTGGGGATTTTTTTTGCATCTGGTACCCAAATTTTCCTGTTTTGAGGGATTTTTGCTCAAAAAAACCCGGATTTCTGGGTATAAGAGAAAAAAGAAAGGCTATATGCCCAAATCTCCGATCAAACCCCGAAGGGCCGCCGGCAGAACTCAGAAAACAGACACTTTTTATACATAGTCCAGCCAGCGCATTACTTCCCGTACTGCCAAACGCCAGATGATCCAGCAGGTATGACTGCGTTTCCTCACCAGAACAGCTCCAGAAGCATAAACTGGAAGATCCCCTGCGGGCACACAGCGCTGCTACGCCTCCGGGACCAGACGGACCTGGCTGCCTCCCTCTGACTCCGCTTCCAATTCTGCATTTTGCTCCCTCTCATAGGGATTCCCGGCAGACAGCACTGCCGTTCTCATCCATCCTGCTACTGTTTCATAGGTACTCCCATTCTCCGTCTCATACACGAATACAAACGTGTCCGAGGAATACCCATGGTCCCGGCCAAACAGGGCCGCCGCGTACCGTTCATCCCCAGAGATCTCCGGCTTCCGCTCCAGGACTGCATCCCCAAGAGCCAGTGTCACCATCCCCGGGTACGCATCCCGCAGCATATCGGCCTTGATCCGGATCTCATAAGCGCCTTCCCCGGACTGGACACAGGATACCTCTGTCACGTCAAACCAGCCTGTGCCGTCTCCATATTCCATCTGCACCGGAAGTTCATCTGAAAGCTCTGCGGAAACCGCCTCCATTTCCCGAAGAACGTATACCGGCGGCCGCTTCATATAAATGACCTCCGGCGTTCTCTCACCGGCATACTGGAACCAGTACCTGTATGTCCCAGCCTGCGGATCCGGCTGGCTGGATGTGCCGTGCTCCGGATCCAGTTCCGGCTCCGCCTCCGCTCTTGCCTCTGCTTTCCGGTCCGCTCCCGGCTCCTGGTATCCCAGGCAGATAAACGGCTCTTTAAATTCCGGATCTCTGGCCGCCTCCAGATACGAGGGAGGGAGAAATTCCCCTTCCTCAGAAAATGTGACATCCACTGAAAATCTTCCCACCGCCACCTCCGGCTCTTCTTTTCCCTCCCCGGCTATTAGGAGCACCCGGAACAGGTACATTCCCAGAGCCGCCGCAAATATCAGTACCCAGTAATATTCATGACTATGTTCTTTTCTCATAGCGCCTCCTTTCCCGCATATACACAAGGCCGCACCGTCGGATCCGCCCGTGGATAAGAATCTGGCTGCCAGTCTGGAATCTCCTCCATTTTTCCAGTCTACGGCACACACTGTCCCGTCCGTCCATACGGAAATAGCAAAACAGAACACTTAATATGGGCGATAGGATAAGAGGCCTATACGAAAACTCTCGTCCCTCGTTCTACACCGGACTTGCAGACACACTTCCATAAAAATTATGATTTATTTCCGGTTCCGAATGATTTCCACCGTCTGCTGTGGCATCTGCCTGGAATTATCCAGCCAAAAACCAATTTTTTTACCTACAATGGATCATAGGCTGCTACTGTAATGTGCTGACTCATTTACCGACACCTCCAATTTTCTTCATTAAAATTATATATTATTTTTCTTTCACATAAGTATTCAGTTTTTATGATTGTTTCGTGTGACAAACTGGAATCTAATCGATTCTCTTTTCAAACCGGAACATTCCATCTGGAAATTGCTCATCAAATTCTTCAACATCCATTTCTGGCTCATTCGGGTCAGGATGAAATTTATTAAAAAATTCAACAATATGAAATCCACATCTATTTACATAAAAATGTATATTCCGCTGTTCAAAATATGGTGTTACCGTCTTCCAAATTTTAACTTCTGGATGTAGCTTTTCAATTTGGCACCACGCAGCATATCCAACTCCCTTACTATGAACCGTCGGAGAAACGAACAGCAGATCTAAGTCTCCTTTTTCTCCATCCACTTTAATTACAGCACCGCCAACTTTTTTCCCTTCAAGAATAATACGATAAGCCTTTCCGTGGTCAATGGACTGCTCGATGGTCTCTCGTGAAATGATTTGACCATCTTCTTCCAAGTGGTTATCTCTACAACCAAACTCCTCCATAGCCCCGTAGTTAAAAGCTTCTTGATTATCTAAAATGAATTGTTCTCGGTCATTTTCTTCCATCGGGCACAACTGTATATCTTTTTCCGTTTCAACACTCCTACAGCTTCAAATTTGCTAAAATGACTTTCTTATATCACCAATCCAGACTCAACGGTCAAGCCGGAATTTGAACAGGCTTTCAATCAGCTTTGTTGTGATATAGTCCTCCATATCAGAATTTCTTTGATTACCCACCAGCAAAGACATGATGTGCTGTCAAAATGATGTGCACAGCCCATTCACTTGCCGCCCACTGGCTCAGCTGGGTTTGCTATTTTTATATGATCATTTTTTCATAGTTTTTCCCAACACATTGTATATTCTTTTTCTCCAGTATCTTCATCAACGCCTTCTGATAGAATTGAAAACCCTTCCCTTTGATAAAAGGCTACTGCCCGTGGATTTTGCTGATATACGCTCAACGAAAGAATATCATATTTTTCTTTCACATAAGTAAGGAGCTGCGTACCGATTCCTGTGGAACGGCAGCTGTTGTCAACAAAAATCCCGGCGATATATTCATTCATCAAACCGATAAATCCTTTTATGTTGCCATCTATATCACAGACAAAAACTTTCGCCTGCAATAATGCTTCCTGTACCTCGTCAAAATGTGAACGCCAGTATTCCTCTGGCACAAATGAATGTGCGTCTATATTTCCAGAAAGCCAAAGCTTCATAACCTGCTCTGTATCTGACCTCTGAAATTCCCGAATCATCTTTTTTCCCTCCTGCGTTTTGCTGAATACCGGATTAAAACACATGCAGTCAATATAACCATGCACAGGCCGGAAATGAAGAACCAGACATTTACCCCTACTTTTTCTGCTATCGGGCTGCTGAAAAGCAAGCCAACCGGCATTGCAACAGAAGAAATCAAGGTAAGTACCGAAAATGCCCTCCCCATTTTTTCAGGGGATATGGTTTCCTGCATATAGGCAGTCAATGGGATCGTATGGACATTACCAGAAGCCCCTAAGCAGATACAGCCTCCCGCAAAGAAAAACCAACCGACATAAGTAGGCGGTATGATACCGCAGAGCAGCGACATTATTCCCATTCCAAACAAACCGATAAAGGAAACTCTGATTTTCCGGTTTATTTTTAGAACACTGGAAAACAAAAGGGATGATGCCATCATACCGATTGCAAAGGACAATTCCACTGCGCTGCCATACATTGCCGACAGCTTAAAATAATCGCTTGTCATGAGTGGATAAAAGGACGATAAGGGTGCATAAAAAAACATACAGAGAGCTTCTGCAATTACGATATAAAACAATTTTTTATCTTCTCTGAATACCTGCAATCCCTTTTTTATCTCTGCGATAAAATGCTGTTCTTCCCGTTCTGTTTTTTCAAGTTTTGGGATTTTAACAACAGCCAGCGCAATACTTGCTAAAATCGCCCCCGCCACATCACTCATTAAAACGACTGACATCGGGAAAATCGCATACAAAGACGCACCGATTACCGGCCCCAATAAAAATGAGCCGGAATTTAGAAGCTGCATCCACCCATTTATTTTTACTAACTGGTCTTTTGGTACAAGCTGCGGGATGATCGACTGTATGGCCGGCTGCTGGAAGGTGCTTCCAATTCCCCTCACACACAGCATAACAAATACTGTCCACACAGGCAGGTCAAAAAAGAACAGCAGTCCTGCATAAATCAGTGCAGCTGCCCCCATTGCCATATCCGAAAAAACAGAGATAAATTTGCGGTTATAACGGTCAGCCGCAATTCCAGCCAGCGGGCTGAATAAGGTCATTGGGAGATAGGCAGCAAGTCCTGATATTCCCAGCATGAACGGCGAAGATGTTTTTTCGGCAAGCCACTAGATCAGAGCAAACTGAACCCCATGACTTCCCAACATGGAAACTGCCTGTCCCAATGCTACGATCATAAACTGTGATTTCCATTTTTGTGTTTTTTCCATATCAAATTGTCCTCTCATTTTTAAAATAGTTTTTCAAACAGGGGACAATATCAAGTGTGATAATCCCCTTATTATGCTGCTGCCGACATCAAGCCACCTCCCTTCAAAAGATTTTGATGTCTGTTTTTATAACATGGCTTCCAGATATTTTTTTAATCCATCACGATATTTTTTTGTAAGCGTCAGATATTGCTGTTGTTCCTCCGCCGTCCATTCATTCCAGATTTTATTTTCAATCTCATGCAAAGGCATTATTTTTTCTTCTGAAAATTTCTTTCCCTTTTCCGTTAAACAGAGAATGGTATTCCTGCCTTTCCCTTGTTCCAGATAGACAATTTCCTCTTTTTCCAATTTGCGAATGGCTGAATTGATCGTCTGACGGCTGATACCTGTAAGCTTACTGATTTTACTTTGCAGGCATTGTCCACCTTTCTCACAAAGGACATACAGAATATTTTGAACGCTATCTGAAATACCCATTTTTACAGCCGCTTCATGGTATAAAGCATTAATCTCCCCTGATAAATAGGTGTATTGTCCCGTTTCTAAATAGTGCAAAATGTTCATCCTCCTTTTTATATGTCTGATTTCGTACATTATTATATCCGATTTCGTACATAAGTCAATCGTTTTTTGACTGAGCCATGTGGCTGCTATATGTTTCAGCGATTGAACAAGTGAAGAAATAAGGGGCGGCAGCACTTTCTGCTGTCCCCCCCCCCTTGACTACTCGTACCCTATTCACTTGCCACCCACTAAACTCACTGGCTTTTCTATTTTTTCAGATCTATCTATATTCCACACACTTTTTATCAATCGGCACAATACAACACAGAACAAAGTCAATCCTCTGCTGATACTGACCCAGACATTTACCCCCGATCCCATCAGCAAGCAGACTGGAAAAACTTAATCCAATCGGACACGCCAACGGCATAACAGAAGTTGTAATTCCTAAAACTCTCCCTAAAAACATTGTGTGTATTTTATTTTTGTACCTCCCCATATCCCTAATAAAAACCCACCTAACAGTGTACCTACAGAAAAAAGCTCCCTGCGGCAGAGTGTTTTGTGTCCCAGAACGCCCTTTTTAATACAAAAAACCAGGGACAGGCATCTGTTTTCCAGACGTCTGCCCCCGGCAATAATTCCGGTCCTTTTTAGTGCTCCTCCACCAGTGAAAGCCGCACCAGCGCACGTTTAAGCGCCGCCTCGGCCCTGGCGATATCCGTCTCCGGGCTGTGTTCCGTAAGCCGCCTCTCGGCGCGGATCCTGGCTTCATTGGCCCTGGCCCCGTCGATCTCCTCCGGCCATTCACAGACCTCCGCTAAGATGGTCATCTTCTCCGGAAGGATCTGAAGGAAGCCGGAAAGGAGCGCCGCCTTTTTCACCTGGCCGTCCTGATGGATCTTTAAAACGCCCGGCGCCGCCGCTGTGGTCAGCGGGATATGCTGGGGGTAAACGCCCAGCTCGCCGTCTGCGGTATTCAGCTCCACCATGGACACATCCCCGTGGAAGAACTCCTTATCAGGCGTGATCACCTGAAGCTTCATCGTTTCCGCCATGTTCCCACCCCCTATTTCACGCGGGCAAGAACGTCATCCATATTTCCTGCGTTCAGGAACAGGTTCTCCGGAATATCGTCGTGCTTTCCTTCCAGGATCTCCTTAAAGCCCTGGATGGTCTCGGAAAGCGGCACATAACGGCCCTCCAGGCCGGTGAACTGTCCTGCGACGAAGAACGGCTGGGACAGGAATCTCTGGATCTTTCTCGCTCTGGATACGGTCAGCTTATCCTCCTCGGAAAGCTCGTCCATACCCAGCATGGCGATGATATCCTGGAGCTCCTTATATCTCTGGAGCACCTCCTGTACGCCCCGGGCCACCCGGTAATGCTCCTCGCCCACGATACGCGGGTCCAGGATACGGGAGGTGGACTCTAAGGGATCCACAGCCGGATAAATACCCAGTTCCACGATGGAACGGCTTAAAACAGTCGTTGCATCCAGGTGGGTGAAGGTATTGGCCGGAGCCGGGTCCGTTAAGTCGTCGGCCGGAACGTAAACCGCCTGTACGGAGGTGATGGAGCCGCTCTTTGTGGACGTGATCCGCTCCTGGAGCGCGCCCATCTCCGTCTGTAAGGTCGGCTGGTATCCAACGGCTGACGGCATACGGCCCAACAGCGCGGACACCTCGGAGCCTGCCTGGCTGAAACGGAAAATATTGTCAATGAATAAAAGTACGTCCTTTCCGCCTTCGTCACGGAAATACTCCGCCATAGTAAGGCCTGTAAGGCCCACACGCATACGCGCTCCCGGCGGCTCGTTCATCTGTCCGAATACCATGGTGGTCTTATTGATAACGCCGGACTCCTGCATCTCATAATACAGGTCGTTTCCTTCACGGGTGCGCTCGCCTACTCCGGTAAATACAGAATAACCGCCGTGCTCCGTGGCGATGTTCCGGATCAGCTCCTGGATCAGAACTGTCTTTCCAACGCCTGCGCCGCCGAACAGACCGATCTTTCCGCCCTTCTGGTAGGGGCATAACAGATCCACGACCTTGATGCCGGTCTCTAAGATCTCCGTCTCCGTGGACTGGTCCTCAAAGCTGGGGGCCTTTCTGTGGATCGGAAGCTTCTTTTCTGTCTGCGGCTTCTCTTTATTGTCGATGGGCTCGCCCAGTACGTTGAAAATACGTCCCAGCGTATTCTCTCCCACAGGGACCATGATCGGTCCTCCGGTGGCCACGGCTTCCATACCGCGGACAAGGCCGTCTGTGGGACCCAGAGCGATACATCTTACCGTATCGTCACCAAGATGCTGGGCAACCTCCACCACAAGCGTGCCCCCGTCCTTCCTGGTGATCTCAATGGCGTCATTGATCTCAGGAAGTCCGCCCTGGGGAAACTTAATATCCAGAACGGCACTGATGACCTGAGTGATCTTACCAATGCTTTTCTCTGCCATCCTCTTTCTCCTTGTTTTGATTTTAATTTTACCCTTCGATCGCATTCGCTCCGGCGATGATCTCCGTCAGCTCCTGGGTAATGGAGCCCTGTCTTGCACGGTTATACTGCAGGGACAGCTTCTCGATCATCTCCTCGGCGTTGTTGGTGGCCGAATCCATGGCCGTCATACGGGCCCCGTTCTCACTGGCCACCGCCTCTAAAAATGCGCCGTAGATCAGGCTGCTGACGTATTTGGGAATGATCGCGTCCAGCACCTCCGTCTCGTCGGGCTCATAATTCATAAGAAGGAGGTCCGGCTTTAGGCCCTCTCCCTCTGCGCCGCCCTTGAGCTCTGCCGCCTCCGGATCCACCGGAAGAAGCTTCATGAACCGCGGGATCTGGCTCACCGTATTCTTAAAGGACGTATAAGCCAGATAGATCTCGCCGATCTCCTGTTTTTCAAAAAGAGACAGCAGCTCCCTTGTGATCTCCATGGCGTCGGAATACAGAGGCTCGTTGATCACATCGGAATGATCCGCCGCGATCTCATAGCCCTTTCTGGCCAGCGCGTCCCGTCCCTTCCGTCCCACGGCAAAGATCCTCACATCCTCCGGCTTCAGGCCGCTGCCGGTCACCAGGCGCACCACGTTGGCATTGTAGCCGCCCGCCAGTCCCCGGTTGGAGGTGATGACCACCACCGCCTTTTTGGGGGACGTTCCCGGTTTTAAATATCTGTGACTGATCCCCTGGGATTTTAAGAGCATTTCCTGGATCGTGCTGTACATCATATTGAAATACAGCCTGGAATTCTCCGCCCGGGTCCTGGACTTCTGGAGCTTGACGGTGGCGACAAGTTTCATGGCTTTGGTGATCTGCTCCGTACTCTCGATACTGGATTTCCTGCGTTTAATGTCTCTCATGGTTGCCATGCTCTGTCACCTGCCTTATCTTGCTGCCTTGCACTCTTCAATGGCTTTTTTAAGAAGCTCTTCGGTCTCCGGCTTCATTTCCTTCGTTTCCCGGATGCTCTTCGGGATCTCCGGATATTTTGTGTCGATATACTGGAACAGCTCCTTTTCAAATGCCAGGACCTCGCTGGTGGGAATATCCAGAAGATATTTCTTCGTGGCCGCGTAGATGATGATGACCTGGTATTCCACCGGCATGGGCTGGTACTGGGGCTGCTTTAATACCTCACGGATCCTCTCGCCCTGGGCAAGCTGCTCCTTGGTGCTGGCGTCCAGCTCAGAGCCGAACTGGGCAAAGGAAGCCAGCTCCCTGTACTGGGCCAGCTCCACACGGATGGGAGCCGCGATCTTTTTAATGGCCTTGATCTGGGCCGCGCCGCCTACACGGGACACGGAAAGACCGGCGTTGATGGCCGGACGGAAGCCGGAGTTGAACATCTCCGTTTCCAGATAGATCTGACCGTCTGTAATGGAGATCACGTTGGTCGGGATATAGGCGGAAACGTCGCCCGCCTGGGTCTCGATAATGGGAAGGGCCGTTAAGGAGCCGCCTCCCAGGTCGTCGGACAGCCTGGACGCTCTCTCTAAAAGCCTGGAATGCAGGTAGAAAACGTCACCCGGATACGCCTCACGTCCCGGCGGTCTCTTTAAGAGCAGGGACAGGGTACGGTAAGCGGCCGCATGCTTACTGAGGTCATCGTAGACCACCAGCACGTCCTCTCCGTTCTCCATCCACTCCTCGCCGATGGCACAGCCCGCATAGGGGGCGATATACTGTAAGGGAGCCAGATCCGAGGCTGTGGAAACCACCAGGGTGGTGTAGTCCATGGCGCCGAACTCCTCCAGAGTCTTTACGATGGAAGCCACTGTGGAGGCCTTCTGACCGATGGCCACATAGATACAGCGGACGCCGGTCCCCTTCTGGTTGATGATGGTATCAATGGCGATGGCTGTCTTACCGGTCTGACGGTCGCCGATGATGAGCTCACGCTGGCCCCGGCCGATGGGGATCATGGCATCGATGGCCTTGATTCCGGTCTGCAGCGGGGTATCCACGGATTTTCTCTCAATTACGCCGTGGGCAACACGTTCGATCTTACGGAACCGGTCCGTATGGATCGGGCCTTTGCCGTCGATGGGCTGTCCCAGGGCGTTCACAACACGTCCGGACATGGCGTCGCCCACCGGAACCTCCACCACGCGTCCCGTGGTCTTTACTGTGTCGCCCTCGCTGATGCTGGAAGTATCGCCCAGGAGAACCGCACCCACGTTGTCCTCCTCCAGGTTCAGCACCATGCCGTAGATCTCTCCCGGGAACTCCAGGAGCTCTCCCTGCATGGCGTTTTCAAGACCATGGATACGTGCAATGCCGTCTGCCACCTGAATGACCGTTCCCACGTCAGAAACTTCCAGTTTTGTCGAATATCTTTCGATCTGCTCTTTAATGACCGAGCTGATCTCTTCTGGTCTTAAATTCATTTGAGGTCTGCACCTTCTTTCTATTTGCGGTCTGCAGCCTGCCGTCTCTGCGGCCTGCCGCGTGCATCCTAAGCCAGCTGTAATTTCATAAGATCCCTGCGGATCTCCTCCAGCCTGGTCTTGATGCTGCTGTCCACTACCCGGTCGCCGATGCGGATCACCAGTCCGCCCAAAAGGGACTCATCCACAGCATATTCGGTCTCCAGGCTCACAAAGCCTGTGGTTTCCAACAGTCTGTCCTCCACACGCTTTTTCTGGTCCTCAGACAGCGGTAGGGCGCTGGTGACTTTCACCACGCCGATCTTTTTGTATGCCTTTACCCGGTCTGTGAAATAGTCACAGATGGGGATCATGTCGTTCTGACGGCCTTTTTCAATGACGGTCACAAGGAACCCCAGCAGACCTTCCGAAAGCTTCCCGGAAAAAATGGTTTCCACCACTTTCTTCTTCTCTTCCTTTACGATCTGCGGATGGTTCAGAAACTGCGCCAGATCCGGATTGTCCAGGAAAACGGTCCTGAGAGCACAGATCTCTTCATACCACTGGGACAGAACGTCCTTTTCCATGGCCTCTTCAAACAGCGCGTCTCCGTAAACCTTTGACACTAGCTTTGCCATGTGCTCTCACCCATTTCCTTTAATGTCTCCTGGATCAGGGAATCCTGAAGCTTCACATCCATGGACGCTGCCACGGCTTTTCCGGCCATTAAGGACGCGATGGATACGATCTCCGTCTTCACATCCTCCAGAGCCTTCTTCTTCTCCAGGTCGATCTCCCGGCTGGCCCGTTCAAGGATCCGTCCGGCCTCTGCCCTGGCTTCCTCCAGGATCTCAGCCTCCTGCTTCTTTGCCTTCTTTCTGGCGTCGTCCAGGATCGCCTCTGCCTCTTTGTCGATGGACCGGAGCTTTTCCTCATACTCAGCCTGGAGCGCCAGGGCGCTTTCCCGACTGGACTTTGCCGTCTCCAGGTCGCCGGCGATCTTCTTTCTCCTCTTCTCCAGGTAATCCCTGGCCGGATTGAATAAAAGATAGGACATTGCAAAGAACAGGATAAAGATATTGATTCCCGTGATCACCACATCGTTGATCCATTGAGGGTCAAAATTGATTAACCGTTCCACGGTCTTGTCTCGCCTCCTTTTCTTTCTCGTTCACTGGGAAGCCTTAAGAATCAACCGAAAGGCTTAACGAACATAAGAATGATGGCGACTACCAGACCGTAAAGACCTGTGGTCTCGGCAACGGCCTGACCTAAAAGCATCGTGGAAGTAACATCAGATTTTGCGCCCGGATTGCGTCCCACTGCAGAACAGCCGAAGCCGGCGGCAATACCCTGTCCGACACCAGGTCCGATACCGGCGATCATTGCCAGTCCAGCACCGATGGCGGAGCA
Source organism: uncultured bacterium (assembly GCA_905215775.1). GTDB lineage: Bacteria > Bacillota > Clostridia > Lachnospirales > Lachnospiraceae > Alitiscatomonas. The sequence continues at coordinate 8,896 of CAJMRM010000041.1, read as the reverse complement.
GCCATAAATAAAATCCTGTCCAGAAATATTCATCATAAATAAAACCTCCCGAATAAATTTTTTTGATTACAGCTTGTCGTTTACATATACCATGGTCAGCATACAGAATACGTATGTCTGAATGCAGCCTGAAAACAGGTCGCAGTATACGTGCAGTGCCGCCGGTATACCGATCTTGACGAAAATCGGCATCATCCCGTACCACAGTCCCAGGATGATCACACCGGAAAGCATGTTTGCGAACAGACGGAGTGAGATGGAGATCGGATTTGCAAATTCGCCGATCACGTTGATCGGGAACAGCACCGGAAGCGGTTTAAACAAACCGGTGAAATGACCGACTCCATGGTTTTTGATCCCCTGGTACTGAACGATCGCGAAGGTGACCAGTCCCAGCAAGAACGTCACGCCAAAATCCGCCGTAACGGTCCGCAGGCCAAAAAGTCCGCTTAAGTTACAGAACAGGATGAACAGAAAGATCGTGCCGATATAATTGGCAAACCGTCTGGCCGACGGCCCCAGGATCCCCTGGGTCATCTTTTCTAACATCTCCACTCCCAGCTCCAGGATATTCTGGAATGTGCCGGGAACCTCTGTGGCGCGCTTCATGGCTCTGTTCGCGGCAAAGGCCAGGATCAGGAGTACAATGGTGATAATAGTCATTCCCACCGTCGTCGTTGTGATCCACAGCTCCTGCCCGAACAGATGGTATTTCATGATACCATGTATCATAAAATCCGCTTCACTGCCACCACCCATTCTTTCGCCCTCCTTTCTTTTTAGTAACAGTTTCAGACATGCCTCTTATTGTCCGCTGACAGCGTACAAGAAGCGTCGGGCATCTGCCCTATGGAGATCCAGGCAGAAAAATGCTTATGGAAACATGTTTTTAACGCTTTTTCCTGTCTGGATCTCCGCACGGCTGAACCGTTACCTTTTTATGATATGCTGTCTTTGCCGTCAGGCTGGCCAGACCCAGCCCTCCGGTCTGCGAGCCTGCGCACTACCGGGTAAAGATAAGCCCCTGTCTTTAATCCCAGTATTCCCACCACCAGGGATAAAAGATTGATATCCGTAAATTTCCAGACCAGAGCGATCCCTCCAAATACGGCCAGGCTCCTTAAGAGAGCATGGGTCACCATCTTTTTTCTGGCATAGTTTTCATCGGCTGAAGCCGCGCACAGCTCCGTTGAATAAGCCATGCTGAGAAGCCACAGCTCAGCCGCCGCCATCCCCGTAAGGATACCCAAGAAGACCGGAGCGCTCCGGAACCAGAGCAGACAAATTAAAAAAAGCACCAGGTTATGGAGAACGATACCCACGGACATGAGGATGACCTGTTTTTTTATCTCGTCACTCATCATAACAGTCACCATCCCTTCCGTTTATTCCGGCCGGCTCCGTCTCCGGTCCCGTACCGCTTTTTCCAGTTCTCTTCCCGTGCTTTCTCTTCCTTCTCTTTCTCCTCCTGTTCCCGTTCAATGGTCCGCCGGGCCATTTTATAGGCGTTTAATCCGCCGGCCAGGATTCCCAGGATCAGAAGGGGAAGCGTAAGGCTGGTGCCAAACTGCCGGTCCGCCCACACACCGGCCGCCACACATAAAAATACAGCGGTCAGCACATTGAGTCCCAGCTGGCTGATCAGCACCAGATTTTCAAATCCGCTTTTCTTACGCACCAGAGCCACTCCTTCTTCATTTTTGCGCATGAGAGTATTATACTCGATTTTTGTGCCTTTGTCCATTTCTAAGCGACGCTTTCACAGAAATTCTTCACTCCGTCCCGGTTCTTACGCATTCTCAACAAAGCGCAATGAAATGTTAAGTTTCTTTATTTTCCTTTTATAGTTTTTCCATACTTACGACACAATTATCCGGTATACTAAAGCCATAAAACAAAAAGCAAGAGCCCGGAGGCGAAGAAACGCGCGTTCCAGTTTCCGGGGTCGTCTAACAACACTTCCCGACTCCACATGAGACAGGGATTTACATACAGCTTACATAGTAACTCTTACATCCCCCTTTTTAGTATTTGTGAAAAGAGCCCCGGCTATGCCGGAGCTCTTTTTATGTCTGAAACAGGCTGCGTACCCGTTCTGCTTCACGGGCAGGCGGCCTGCCCCGTCTCTTTTCTTTTACCGCATCAGCGCCTTAATATCTCTCTCGCTGCCCATGACCATCAGCGTCTCTCCCTCTGTGAATACATGCTCCGGTCCCGGCATGGCAAAAAGGTTCCTTCCGTGGCGGATGGCCAGGATATTGATATTGTGGCGGGTCCGCACCTGGCGCTCCAGGATGCTGTGACCGGCCCAGCCGTGGGGCAGCTCGATCTCATAGATCCCGTATTCCGGCGTCAGCTCCACATAATCAAAGATCCCCCTGGCTGTACCGTAGCGGACCGCCAGCCGTTCCGCCACCTCCCGCTCCGCGTAGACCACATGATCGGCTCCGTTCCTTAAAAGGAGCTTTTTATAAATATCCCGGGTCGCCCGGGCCACCACATACTTCGCGCCCAGGTCCTTTAAATGCACTGTGATCTCCAGGGCCGTCTGGAAGCTCTCCCCGACGCCCACCACGCAGACGTCGTAATTGCCCACGCCCAGGGACCGCAGGAATTCCTCGTTGGTGGCGTCTCCGATCTGAAGGTTCTGGATCACCGGGGCCATCTCGTCGGCCCTGGTCTCATCCTTTTCCACCGCCATCACATCGTTTCCCTGTTCCTGGAATTTAATTGCCATATGGCGGCCGAACCGCCCAAGTCCAATGATCAGAACTGATATCATAATTTCCTCCAAATATTTAACCGGGCGGTATTCAGCCCACCTGGATCTTTTCTAACGGTTTTTTCGACGCTACCGGGGGCCGGTCGGAAGAAAAAGCCAGCAGCATGGTCAGAGAACCGGCCCTTCCAAAGATCATAAGAAAGGCCAGGACCAGCTTGGACACCATGGATACCTCCGGAGTGATCCCCAGGGTCACGCCCACCGTGGCGATGGCCGATGTGGTCTCAAACATGGCCGTCAGCACCGGGATCCCCTCCGCCGCGGATAATACCAGCGTGGACAGGATGATCAGGATCAGATACATCATAAAGATACAGGAGGCCGTCCGGGTGATCCCATCCTCCAGCCGCCGCTTAAAGCATTCCACATTTTTCTTCTGGCGGAATGTGGAAAAAATACTTAAGACCAGCACCGCTGCCGTGGTGGTCTTCATTCCTCCGGCTGTAGAGCCTGTGGAACCGCCTACCACCATCAGACAGATCATGAGGAAAATGCTCCCCTCCCTGAGAGCCGCCAGGTCCACGGTATTAAATCCCGCCGTTCTGGCTGTCACCGACTGGAACAGGGACGCCAAGATCCGGTCTCCCAGGCTCATTCCCTCATAGGCCTCCCCGGGAAGCTCCAGAAGGAACAGTCCGGCTGCGCCGCCCACCAGAAGCAGCGCTGTCATAAATACGACAAGCTTGGAGTGGAGCTTCAGATTTTTAAACCGGAACCTGGAATCCAGAAGGTCCAGCCACACGAAAAATCCAAGGCCGCCCACCACGATAAGGACCATGATCACCAGGTTCAGATACCAGTTTCCCGCCTCTGAAGTCAGGGAAGAAAAGGGCGTTTCCGCTCCCATCAGATCAAAGCCTGCATTGCAGAAGGCAGAAATGGAGTGGAATACGGAATAATAGAGCCCCTTTAAGAGCCCCAGCCTGGGGCAGAAATAAAAAGCCAGGGCCGCCGCCCCCAGGCCCTCGATCAGGACCGTCCCCTTCAGGATGAACCTGGTCATGCGGACAATGCCGCCCACCTGGGGCGCTGCCACCGCTTCCTGCATAAGGATCCGGGAGGACAGGCCGATCTTCTGGCCCGAAAACGTGTGGGCCGACAAAAGGATGGTCACAAAGCCCAGGCCGCCCACCTGGATCAGCAGGAGCAGCACGATCTGGCCGAACAGGGACCAGTGGGTATACGTGTCAAAGCGCACCAGTCCCGTCACACAGGCCGCCGAAACCGCCGTAAAAAACGAATCCGTCACCGGCGTCACGATCCCCTCCCGGGAGGAGACCGGCAGCATCAGAAGAACCGTTCCTATTAAAATCACCGTAAGATATCCTGCCAGAAGCATCCGCGTCGGCGAGCGTCTGATGGATCTCAGATCCAGTTTTCGTTCCAGTTTTCGTTCCAATTCCCAAAACCTCTGTCTTTTTTTCTTCTGCCGGTCCAGAGGACCGGGAGCCCGGCATATTTCCGGTCCGCCAAAAGGCCGCCGCCGGGAAACAGGCTCCGGCGGCCATTCTCCCGGCGGCATTGCTTTAGTTGGTCAGTAGGTCCAGCACCAGCGCTGCACACTTATTTAACTCTTCCACCTTCAGAGTCTCCTCTGTGGTATGTACCTTTGTCATGCCTGTGGAAAGCACCACCGGCTTGATCCCATGGAGAGCCATCACATTGGCGTCGCTTCCGCCGCCGCCCTTTTCTGTGGAGGCCGGGATCCCCAGCCGCCCGCAGGCTGCAAACACCCGCTTCACCAGCTCGTCGTCATTATCCACACTGAAGCTCACATAATTTGTGGAAAGGTCAATATCCAGGGATGCGCCCAGCTCCTCGCAGGCCTCCTCCAGGCATTGTTTCATATGGGCGGCCTGGGCGTTTAATTTATCCAGGTTCCGGCTCCTGACCTCAGCGACCAGCACCGCCTTTTCCGGAACGATGTTGGTGGCGTACTCAGATCTTAAGGTTCCGATATTGCAGGTGGTCTCCTCGTCGATCCTTAAAAGATTCATTTTCGCGATCCCCTTCGCAGCCGCCTGGATGGCGCTGATCCCGGCTTCCGGAGCCAGGCCCGCATGGGAGGACCGGCCTGTAATGGTGGCGTTTATCTTGATCTGGCCAGGTCCGCAGGTCAGGACCTTTCCCGTATCTCCGCCCGCGTCAAAAACGATGGCCTCTTTCCCCTTAAGCATGGAATAATCCATATTTTTCGCGCCGTTCATTCCGCCCTCTTCTCCAATGGTAAAGAGGATGTCTGCGCTTCTGTGGGGCAGATCCTTTTCCTTAATAACAGCCAGGGCCTCCATAATGGCCGCAATGCCGGATTTATCATCGCCTGCCAGGATGGTGGAGCCGTCGGTGCCGATGACTCCGTCATTGATCACAGGCCTGATCCCGTTTCCGGGAGCCACCGTATCCATATGGGCGCACAGGATCGTGGGTTCTCCCGGGATCGTGCCCTCTAAAAATGCATGGACATTGAAGCCGTTGGAGCCAAAAGCCTCTCCTGCCCGGTCGGTCTGGACCTCAAAGCCCAGGGCCTTCAGATCCTGTACCAGCCGCTCTCCCATGGCCTTCTCATTCTTTGTTTCACTGTCGATCTGGATGTACTCTAAAAATGTGTCCAGAAGTCTCTTTTCGTTTATCATACGATACCCCTCCTGTAAATTATATATTACGCGTTCCCGGTCCCGGCGGTCAGAAGTCCCTCCACCGCGGCCGAGGCCTTCTCCACATCATACGCAGCCTCTTTGGGGATCCCCTGCTTCTTATACCAGGCCTTTAATTCCTGATATGTGGTAGAACAGGACCCGTATCCCAGATACAGTTCCGGGATCTGGTAATTATCTGCAAAGACCACCAGCGGAGTTACCTTTATCTTCTCCATTCCCTGGTCTCTTAACGCATTCTTTATGATCTCCGCAGCCGCGTTGAGCTCAAACAGCGGATTCTTAAACTCTTCCTTCCGTTTCGGGTCTTCCCGCCTCCACATTTCGCCGTCGGGCTTTCCGTAGATCTTAGTTCCCCACCCATAGGCGCGCACCAGGCGGATCCCGCCCCGGTCCAGAACGATCCCGTCCAGGCTCTGGCCGCCGTCCTCTGTCTTCAGGGTCACATTTTTATAGACCCTGGAGGGCTTTTTTCCCAGCTTCCCCAGCCGCTTCATCACCTTATTTACGGCTGTTTCATGGTTCCTCCGGCGGTTCATACATTTTGCCGCCGCAACAAATACTGCGATCCCCGCCAGGATAAACAGAAAGAACGACAGATAATCCGCTGCCGTGTGCAGCTTCCAGAGCTGAAAATTTCCCCCGAAGAACATACCGCAATCCCCCCATTTCCAAAAATTCTCCTTTATTTTATCATGGTTTCATTTCAAACGCAAGTTTTTGAGGCTTCCAGGAGCACAATGGGCGGAGCAATCCTGTATCAGACATATGCCCAATGCTATTTCTATTTTTTATAATAAAACAATTAAATTGATAAATTTTCTATAAACTTTTTCTGGCTTTTTCAGCACTTTCATAGTATGATAAGAGTATCAGCAGAGCCGAGTCCGTGGTTCTGCCACTATAAGATAGGAGGGGTTTTCACATGAAAGACAACACAAGTGCGAAGAAAGTTTCAAAGATCGACCGGCTGATCAATGGCATTGAAGCTGTCTGCAACAAGCTGCCGCCGCCAGCCATCCTGTTCTGCTGGCTGTTCCTGTTCACCGCGGTCCTCGGCGCGATCTTCACCATGACCGGGCTCACGCTTACCAATCCGGCGTCCGGTGAGGCCGTCACATCCGCCAACCTGTTCACCACTGAGGGACTCCACTGGTTCCTGGACAACATGGTGAAAAACTTCACTGGCTTTGCGCCTCTGGGCCTGGTAATTACCATGACTCTGGGTATCGGCCTTTGTGAAGAATCCGGAATGCTCATTTCTCTTTTAAACAGCTCTTTAAAGAATATTCCGGCAGCCCTTGTTCCTTATGTGATCGCCTTTATCGGCACCGTCGGCAACATCGCCTCCGATACCGCCATGATCGTGATCCCGCCCATGGCCGCCATTGTATATATGGGCGTTGGAAAGCACCCGGTAATCGGTATGATGGTTGGTTATGCAGGTGCCCAGGCCGGCTTCACCGCCAACCTGATGATCGCTGGAACCGACACCCTGCTCCAGGGTCTCACCAACGACGCCATCAAGGCATTTATGCCCGAATCCACCTTCACTGTGGATGCAACCTGTAACTGGTTCTTTATGATCGCATCCACCTTCCTCTGCTCTGCTGTCATCGGATGGTGCTCCGTACATATGATCGAACCGCGTCTTGGGAAATACGAAGGTGCCGGAAACACCAAGCTGGATGAGGTGACGCCGCAGCAGCGAAAAGGTCTGCACGCCGCCGGGATCACAGCCCTCGTTTATATCGCTCTGATCGCCGTCCTGTTCTTTATGGGACCGCTGGCTGGTGAAAACGGAGCATTTGTAGGTTCTCCGCTCCTTAAGGGACTGATCCCGATCCTGTTCGTCCTGTTTTCCATCTGCGGTATTGCCTATGGCTATGTGTCCGGCAGCTTCAAAAATGTCACTGACGTCAACAAGGCCATGGCAAAGCAGATGACCGCCATGGGCTCCTACGTTCTGTTCTGCTTCTTCTGCGGACAGTTCCAGGGACTCTTCAACTGGACAAAATTAGGGACCCTGCTTGCCATCGCAGGCGCTGACTTCCTGGAGAATGTTGGATTCACAGGCATTCCGCTGTGTGTTGCCTTCATCCTTCTCTGCTCCTTTGTAAATATCTTCGTATCCTCCGGCTCTGCCAAGTGGGCGATCTTCGCACCGATCTTCGTGCCCATGTTCATGCTCCTTGGCTACCACCCCGGTTTCACCCAGCTGTGCTACCGTCTCGGCGACTCTCCGTTCAACTGCTGGACGCCCATGTCCCCGTACATCTGGATGATCCTCAGTGTGGCCCAGACCAAGTACGTTCCCAACTTAAAGATCGGTACCCTGATCGCCAACATGATCCCCATGTCCATCGTGCTCCAGCTCGTCTGGATCATCTTCCTGGTGATCTGGATGCTCCTGGGCGTTCCCTTCGGACCTGGCGTAGGTATCTATCTGCCGGCAGGCGTTATGTAATCGGTTCCATTCAGCCGTTCCCGGCTGAGGCCATATAAAAACCGCCGTCCATGCGGCCTCTCCCCATATACGGGGAGGGACGCCATGGCGGCGGTTTTCTTTGTTCTCTCTTATTTCTGTCCGTTTTTCCCCAGATCCTGTGCTTTTCTCTCCTCCAGCTTTCTCTCCAGGATCTCCGCCGCACAGACAGCCAGATCCTTACAGGGTCTCTTCTTATAATAGTCATCTGTGCGTGCCTCCGGCACCGGAGCCGTATCACTTGTGATCCCCGAAAGCAGGTCCCGGCAGATGATGCTTCCATTTTTCCTCCGGAACTCCTCCGCCAGCTCCTGGATCAGCGCATAATGGTCTGCCTTTGGCTTCCCGGTCTCCGGCCCGGAATATCCCAGAAGCTCTCCCGCCACAATGGCCATGCCGCTGACGCAGCCGCACACCTCCCGAAGCCGTCCCAGGCCGCCGCCGAAGGACGAGGCGATCCGTGCCGCCGTCTCCTCCCCGATCCCCATTTCGTCCGCAAAAGCCAGCACCACCGACTGGGCGCAGTTATAACCCTCCAGAAATAATGTTCCTGCCTTCTCCCCATGTGTCATATCGTATTTTTCCTCTCTTTTTTATTGAATATTTCCCGTTCCTGTGTTAAACTATATTTGTTATGCTCTGGGCCATCGCCAAGCGGTAAGGCACAGGACTTTGACTCCTGCATTCGAGGGTTCGAATCCCGCTGGCCCAGCGTCTGAAAGCCGTTTTCCTGTTATGACAACCGGGAAGCGGCTTTCTTTTTATGTTCAGACAGCCTTGAAGCAAAAAACCCCGGAACCAAAGTTCCGGGGAAATACGGGTGGATACAGGGATTCGAACCCTGGGCCTCCAGAGCCACAATCTGGCGCGCTAACCAACTGCGCTATATCCACCATATGAAATTACGGGAAAAACCCGACTGAGCCTGAAGGGATTCGAACCCCCGACCCACGGCTTAGAAGGCCGTTGCTCTAT
>CAJMRM010000040.1 GCA_905215775.1 uncultured bacterium | reverse complement strand
AGAAAAAATGAATTTCTGGCTAATTTATACTTGACTTTTCATAGCTGGTCTCCTCGTATAATAAGTTTGTAAGCAAGAAAGACAGCTTACAGATGTATTCTTTTTTGTGTATAAATGGTAAAAACATCTAAGAGGAATTCCCCTCATCCCAATTCCCATTTATACAGTTGATAAGTTACATTTCAATATAGGTAGATCCTGTGGTATGATATCAGGTAAAGTCTGATGTCCGAAGGCACTGCTGTCCCTCCTTTCAGCTGACTTAGTCCGAGACTGCTTTTCAAGCATTCAGCCTGGCACATGCGGCACATTCCGATGACACAGAATTTTCATCCCCAGCCGTTAGCCCCAGCAAGAAAGGCTGACTATGCTCATTGCGCGAGGTTTCGGTCACCGTATGCAGCACAGGATAAACCTTTTGCTTCAGGCTTCAAAAATCTACATCGGAATGGAGGTGATATCATGTTAAAGATCAACTATATGTCCACCTTGTTTGTTGGTATTGATGTAAGTTCAAAGACCAACGCTGTCTATGCCATGGACTTTGAGGAAAACAAATACCTCTCTTCGTCATTTGGCAATAATCAGCCGGGCGCCGACAAGCTTGTGAATATGATTGCGGAGTGTATGCACAAGCATAAAAATCTGGATACGCTTCTTATCGTGCTGGAATCTACTTCTGTATACAGCGTGCATATTTCAAACTTCCTGTCGACCAGCGAGGTTCTCATGCCCTAAAAGCCTTATGTCTTCTGTGTCAACCCAAAGACTACTGCGAATTACCGCAAGTCCTATATCGGAATGGAAAAGACCGATCCTGCAGATGCATACCTCATTGCGGACTTTGCCAGGGTAGGCCATACCAAAAAGCTGGAGCCTGGCGCGGCGGGCAATTTGTAGCCATGAAACGCCTTACAAGGCACCGTACGCACCTTTCTGAGTGTATCGCCAGGGAGAGGGGGAAGCCTATATGGTCTCTAATCTTTATCTGAAGCTCAGTGAGTTTCAGATCCTTAAAGGGGATGACAGGCCCTTTGGCAATCTCTACGGTACTGCGTCCTCAACAGTCCTGACGGAGTTCCTGTCCCCACAGGAGATCATTGATATGCCGGAGGATGAGCTGCTTACCTTCCTTGCATAAAAGAGCAGGAACCGTATCTCTGACATATCCAAAACTTCCGAACTTCTGCGGAAGGCAGCCAGGGATTCCTACCGCTTAGACAAGTGCATGTACGAACCGCCGAACGTTTCACTGGCAAGCTCGTTTAACTGCATCCATGCCTATCAGAAAGAAATTAAGCTGATTGAACAGGCGATTCATCAATGGGATGAACCCTAATGCCTTGATTATCCTTCAATCCATACCTGGAATAGGTCCGGTATGGGCATCCGGGATACTATCAGAAGTAGGCGATATAACAGCGTTTCATTCGTCCGATGCCCTTGCCAAATATGCCGGGCTTTACTGGCCCAAGGGGGACTCCGGGGATTTCGTTTCTGAAGACAACCAAATGTCGAAAGCCGGAAATCCCTATCTTCGCTACTATCTTGGCGAAGCGGCGAACAGCGTCAGGAAGCACATCCCTAAATACGCTGATTTTTATGCCAGAAAGTATGCTGAGGTAACCAAACATCAGCACAAAAGAGCACTCGCGCTTACATCTCGTAAATTTGTACGACTTGTTTTTGGATTGCTGGTCAAGAACCAACTGTACACCGGCGAAAAGCTGGACGCCGAATTAAATACGGAATCTTAATAACGCTCATTTTTCAAGAACTGATTTTTAAGCGATGGTGAAGTGCGCCCTTTTTTAGGAAAAACCCATCAAAATCTTTTTAAATATCTCTTGACATATCACCAGAATGCCCCAAAATTAAAATCAGTTTATTTTTAATAATTTTATTATTTATCTGTGATTTTGTCAATTTCTTTTTTGTTTTTAATAATAAAATGTGATACAGTAAAAGTATCAGTTTTTTTGTTTTCTGCATCTATACGCATCTTCTGGCATGATAATAGAAAAACGGTATTTACTGCGGGAGAAATGCTCAAAGCTGACGTAGCACTTTTACAGCGCAAAAAACGCCGCCCCCCACGGGGCTGTGATCAGCCCGCAGGGAAACGGCGTTTTTCTTTCCAGGATTTTCAATTATAGGGGCATGATCCCGAACAGGACGGCAACGATCATGCAGATAAAGCTGAAGCCCCATACCCATAAAAAGCTGTTCTTGATATGGTCCTTGATGTCCACATCTGCCAGTCCAACGCCCAGAAGAGTGGCGGGAACCATGGGGCTGATGAAGGTGGCGCAGTTTCTGCACACCACCATGGCAACGGCAATGGGGGCGGCGGCGATGCCAAAGCCCTCTCCGATCCCGATCATCACCGGAAGCATTCCGTAGAAATAGCTGTCTGTATCGAAGGCCAGGGCCAGGGGCACGCTTAAAATACCGATCACCAGAGGCAGATGGCGGCCCAGCACAGCCGGTAAGAAGCCGCTGATCAGGCCGGACATGCAGGTGATGACGCTTTCTGTGCCCTCCACATTCTTTACAAGAACACCCATGAGAACGGCCGCTCCCATAAGGGTGGAGCACATCATAAGGGCCGGACCGGCATGGAGATTGATGATCTTCTTCTGCATTTTCGCCCCCGGATAGTTGACCAGGATGGCCAGGGCCACGCCCATCATAAAGGGAACATAGCTGGGGAAGATGTCCAGGATCAGAAGGGCAATGACCGCAATGGTAAGGAACACGTTAAAGAGGAACAGTCTGGGGCGGGCCAGTTCGCTGGCCGCTTCCGCTGCTGCCGCCTCTGCCGGGCTCACTGCCGCCTGGCCCTCGGTCTGGGCCAGGAGCCCGTTTAATCCGGCTCCCCGCTTCTTTTCAATAACACCGTTGACAACGGCCACAGCCAGGGCCAGGACGATCCCGCAGGCCTGGATCGGCATGATGGTGCGCCATAAGGCTCCGGCCTCGATGCCCAGAACTGTGGCCGCCCGCATGGTGGGACCGGCCCAGGGCATCAGGTTCAGCACGCCCATGGAAAGCACTGCGATCCGCAGCATGGTGGTGGGGCGCATATGCATCCGTTTATAGACCGGCAGCATGGCCGGGACCACGATACAGAAGGTGGAAGCGCCGCCGCCGTCCAGATGGCCGATGAGGGCAATGATGCAGGTCATGATGCAGACGCCCACTACGCTGTCCTTCACCAGAAGCATCAGCTTTCCGATGATCACGTCGAACATTCCGGCGTCGGTCATGATCCCGAAGTACAGGACGCTGAACACGAACAGGGCCGCTGTGGGGCCGGTGCTGGAAAAGCCGCTTTTAATGAGGGATGCAATATCCTCCCAGGTGTAGTAGTTTCCCAGGACCAGCACCAGCGCCAGGATCATCGGAAAAACGATGAAGGCGATGCTGGGCAGGGTCTTACTTTTAAACAGCGTCACCACGATGGCGACGATACAGGCGAATCCGAGGATTCCTACAAGAGTACCCGACATACTTTTTCTCTCCTTTGAAGCTTAATTTGTAGTTTCTTTATGTGTTTTCGTGAATTTTTCACATTTTCTTAGCATTTTAGGCGGCAAAACGGCCCGGAAGCTGACAGTGCCTCCGGACCGTCTGCATTTCCCGGCCTGGCCGGGGTTATATTTACAAAGAGGTTATGAGAACTCGTATTCCTTGATCTGGCGCACCACGTCGATGATGGTGCCGTCCCGGGCCTCGATGACTCCCACGATCCGGTCGTCAAACTGCACCGGATCCGGCTCTCCCACCATGGCGTAGGCCTTGTCCCGCAGCTCCTCAATGGTACAGAACGGAAGGTCCACGTCCTTCATGCATTCGATCAGGTCCTGCCGTCTGGGGTTGATGGCAATGCCGTAATCGGTGATGACCACGTCCACGGTCTCGCCCGGGGTCGTCACGGTGGTCACATGGGTGCAGATGGCCGGGATCCGTCCCTGGAGGAGCGGTGCGATCACGATAGTACATTTTGCGCCGGCCGCCGTATCCGGATGGCCGCCCTGGGCCCCTGTGATCATGCCGTCGGAGCCCACCACCACGTTGCAGTTAAAGTCCACGTCCACCTCTAAAGAGGCAAGGATCACGAAATCCAGCTTGTTGACGAAGGCTCCCTTATTGAAGGGGTTGGCGTATTCCGAGGCGGAGATCTCAATGTGATTCGGATTCCTTTTAATGGACTCGATGGCTCCCAGATCGAAATCCTGGGTATCCACCAGCTTTTTGATCAGGCCCTTTTCCAGAAGCTCACACATGGGGGTGGTGATGCCTCCCAGACCCAGGCCCATGTGGATCCCCCGCTCCTCCATGATCTTTCCCAGGGAAATGGTGGAGGCGATGGAGGCTCCGCCCACGCCGGTCTGGTAGGAAAAGCCCTCCTTAAAATACGGTGTGTGGATCACAAACTGGGTGCAGTAATCCGCCATCATGATCTTTCGCACATCAGTGGTGGGCTTTGCCGCTCCGGTGGCGATCTTCGCCGGGTTTCCGATCTCGTCCACCACGCACACATAGTCCACATGGACCATGGAGATGCTGGCAGGAACGTTGGGGAAGGGGACCAGGCAGTCGGTGAGGGCCACCACCTTGTCGGCGTATTCTGCGTCTACCATGGCGTAGGATAAAACGCCGCAGTCGCTCTTTCCGCCGTTGGCCCGCATGTTTCCGTATTCATCGCAGGTGGGGGCCCCGATGAAGGCGAGGTCGATATGGACCTCGCCGGATTCCACCGCGCGGACTCTTCCGCCGTGGGAGCGCATGATGGCCAGGTCCCTTAAACGCCCGGTGGAAATGGCCTCTCCGATCTTTCCGCGGACGCCGGAGGACTGGATCCCGGTGATGGTGCCGTCCTCAATGTAGGGGACGATGGGATCGTTGGCCTTTCCCAGGGAGCTGGCGCAGATGGTCAGGTCCTTAATGCCCATTTTGTGGATCTCCTCCATGACCATGTTCACCACATAATCTCCCTCGCGGAAATGGTGATGGAAGGAAAGGGTCATTCCGTCCCGGATTCCGCATTTTACCAGAGCCTCGTGAATATTTTCCACCATTTTGCTCCGGCCCGGATCACAGACCGCGCGGACGGTGGGGGCCGCTTTTTTATATTCATGATTGTCATAGGCGTAGGCTCCCTTAAAGGGCTCCTTGCCGGTCTTTTTTAAGATCTCCCCGGGGATCTCTCTTCCAACAGCATTGATCATATTACAGCTCCCCCTTATACACGCCGGCCGCCTTGGCCATGGCCAGCGTTCTCTTTGCTCCGTCATAGAAGGCAATATCGATCATCTTTCCGTCCACGGTAAATACGCCGATGCCCTTTGCCTTCTTGTCGTCGATCTCCCGCACCACCTTTTCGGCAAACACGATCTCCTTTTCGGCAGGGGTGAACACCTTATGTACCACGGCGATCTGGCGGGGATTCACCAGGGATTTTCCGTCAAAGCCCATGAGCTTTATCATGCGGGTCTCCTTTTCAAAGCCCTCCATGTCGTCCAGGTTGGTGAACACCGTATCCCAGCACTGGACGCCCGCCGCCCTGGCTGCCATGATCATATGCTGTCTGGCTCCCATGAGCTCCACACCGGTGCCGGTGATGGTGGTCTGAAGATCCTTTGTGTAGTCGCCGCCGGAAAGGGCGATGCCGATGAGCCGGTCTGAGGACTGGCACACCTCCAGGGCATTTAAAACGCCCTTGCAGGACTCCAGAGCCGCCATTAAAAGGGTGCTGCCCTCGGGCCGTCCAAACTCCCGCTCAGCCGCCAGCACATGCTCCTCCACGGTCTTTACGTCCTGGGCTGTCTCAGTCTTGGCGATCCGGATGGTATCAGCCCCTCCGGCCACGCAGACCCGGATATCCTCCTTCCAGTGAGGCGTGTCCAGGCCGTTGATCCGCACCACCCGCTCTACGCCGTGGTAATCGATCTCCTGTAAGGCGTGGAACAGGGAATACCTGGCCGCGTCCTTCTGGTTCTCCGCCACCGCGTCCTCCAGATCCAGCATAATGGAATCCGGCTTATAAATATAGGGGTCCTTGATAAGGCCCGGCTTCTGGCAGTTTAAAAACATCATGGAACGTCTTAATCGTTTTTTATTTGGATGCATTACCGGATCACACCTCCCCACGGAAGATTTTCACTGACGCCGTTGCTGCGGTAAACGGCGCACTCTACTCTGGCCTTTAAGGTACAGTCCAGAGCTCCCTTGTCAAAGATCGTCACCCTGGCGTTTTTCACATCCAGCCGTTCTAAGGTCTCCAGGGCCACCGCACGGATCTGTCTCCCGTACTGGTGGATCACGCTGCTCTCGATCATCAGCTCGATGCCGTTGTCTCCCGGCTCCACGGTCACCTGGGCGTCGCTGGATTCCAGGGTGCCGGCCATGGCTGTTTTTAAGATCTCCATTGGATCCCCTCCTTCTGTTCGGTCATTTTTTCTATATTTACTATATCATCGGCAGATTTTTTTATCCAATATATATCTGTCTATGTGACGCATAGGGATTTTCTTATGCCTGCATTGGCTCCCGGACAGGGGCGGGTCCGCCGCAAAAAAACAGGACGCTGCAGACTGCGGCGTCCCGTTATAAAGGCTTTTATAAAATTGGAAGGTACCCCAGGGCCAGCCCCATGACCATGAAGATCACAAAGATCCCCACGCACCATCTGAAGATATAGCCCTGATACTGGGCCAGGGTGATCTCGGTCTGGTCCATCAGTAAATAAATGAAGGGCACCAGCGGGCTTAAGAAATGGAAGGCCTGTCCCATAAGGGCTGCAAAGCCGATCTGGAGACTGGTAAATCCATAGGCCTCCGCCGTTGCCGCCAGAGGCGGGAGAACGCCGTAATAAAAGGCGTCATTGTTTAAAAGGTAGGTGCCCGGCGCGCTGATGACGGCAATGATCACTGCAAAATACCGTCCCAGGGATTCGGGGATCACGGATACCAGGAACTGGGCGATGGCGTTGGACATGCCCGCGTCCTCGGGACCGTTTAAGATGCCCATGAGCACGCCTGCGCCCAGGACCATCATGACCACATTGATCATATCCGGGGCCAGGGAGCTGATGACGCTTCTCTGGACCTTCTGGTTGGGATAGTTCACCACCAGGGCAATGGCCGTTCCCACGCCGAAGAGGATGGCCGAGGAGGCCAGTCCCATAATAAGGGATACGATGACCGCAGCGGTCAGGGCCAGGTTAAAGAGGATCAGCCTGGGCCTCTTCCACTCCTGCTCCTCCGGGGACACCTCCACCTTATGTACCTCAGACGCTCCGGCCGCAGCCTTTGCAACACCCAGCCGCTTTCTTTCCTTAAGCCCCAGGTAATAGGAAACGCCCACGACATAAACGGCGGAAAGCACCATCCCCGGCACCAGGGGAGCCAGGATCTCTCCGGCGTCCAGCTTCATGACCGACATGACCCGGGCCGTGGGACCGCCCCAGGGGATCAGGTTCATGATGCAGTTCTGTAAGATAATAAGGGTAGCCAGATAGATCTTTTTGATCTTTAACCGGTTATAGATCGGGATCATGGCCGTACAGCAGATCATAACCGTGGTGGTGCCGTCGCCGTCTAAGGAAACGAAGGCCGCCAGAATGGCAGTACCCACCAGCACCTTCAGAGGATCCCCCTTGCACCAGGAGACCACATGATCCACCATGGGATCGAACATTCCGGCTGTCAGCATAACGCCGAAGTATAAGATCGCGAAGGTCATCATTGCAAATGTGGAGGCCACGCTTTTAATCCCGTCCATGGCGTAGCCCAGGGTATCCCAGCCGTATCCGGCCAGAAGCCCGAAGGCCACCGGAACCAGGATCAGGGATGTGAACGGACTCAGTTTCTTTGCCATGATCAGCGCCATGAACACGATGATCATCGCAAAACCTAAAAATGCGAGATTCATAGGATTTCCCCCTTTTACTTCATTGAATTTCTCTGGCCAGAAGAAATTGGAATTTTTATGGAAATATCATACCATCTCCGTGTCCTCGCGTCTAATATATATGCATTTATACTAATTATAAGGTTTTTCCTATGGGATAATTTGTGCAATGTGCTAAGTTCTTAGCGTAACATCCAGGGTTCAGTTCAGATTCCGCTAAAATTTATGTATACAAAAGACAGTATACGTTTTAAAAGAGGATCCAGGCCCGGTCCTCCGGCCATGAAGGCAATCCACAGTGGAATTTCCCCTTCTGTTATGGTATGATAAGGGAATCACCAAGGGACGGGCGCTGCGCCCTGCCCTTCTGAAAGTACGGAGGTCCGCCATGAACGAAAAACATATGCAGTACGTACTGACGGTTTTAAAGGAAGGGAGCTTTACGGGAGCGGCCAGGAAGCTGTACGTATCCCAGCCCTCCCTGAGCCAGATCATAAAAACCGCCGAGGCCAACCTGGGAGCGCCGATCTTCAATCGGAACACGGATCCCATCACCCTGACTCCCGCCGGGGTCCTTTATGTGAAGGCGGCCAAGCAGATCAGCACCATTTCCACCAACCTGGCCAAGCAGATCGAGGAGCTGAGCAACGAGGAGTTTGGAAGGATCCGCCTGGGGATCTCTGTCCAGAGGGGCATGGAGCTGCTCCCCTACCTCTATCCCCGGTTTAAAAGCCGTTTCCCCCATGTGGAGCTGGAGCTCCATGAACAGGGATCGGCCACCATGGAGGAAAGCGTCCTGGAAGGCTCGGTGGGCATCGCCCTTCTGACCACCTTCCCCAAATATGACGAGCTGGTCTATGATCTGATCCAGAAGGAAAATATGGTCCTCCTGGTCAATAAATCCTGTGCCCTGGCAGACCGGATCCCGCCGGGGACGCCCATTGACATCCGGGAGGCGGCGGAAGAGGTATTTATCTGCAGCCGCCAGGGCCACTCGGCCCGGACGATCCTGGACGCCCTGTGCGCTGCCAGGAATATGAAGCCGGAGATTGGCCTGGAGACCATCAGCATCGAGGTGGGAAAATACGTGGTCGCCACCAGCCCTGTGGTCATGGCCTGTCCCGATGCCTATGCGGACACAGAAAACTCCCGCCAGTCTCCCTACTATACCTACCCCATCCTGGGGGTGGAAAATCCCCGGCACTTTTATGCCTGCTACCGGAAGGATCTGTACCTTACCAAATATATGCGGTACCTTCTGGAGCTGCTCCATGAGGTCCGGAATCTTCCCACCGGCCGCCACGGCCAGACGCCGGGAGCAGAGGCCCGTTCCCTGGTGGGAATTCCCACCGAGCTGCCCCAGATGTTAAACGCCAGAGAGCAGCGGGCCGCCCTCCAGAATAAGCTCCTCGGCACCTGCCGATGCCCCCTTATCTCCTTTACCCTGAATATTCCGGGACCGGTAAAGGTCCTGCCTCTGGT
The DNA here is from genome assembly GCA_905215775.1 of uncultured bacterium. Classification (GTDB taxonomy): domain Bacteria; phylum Bacillota; class Clostridia; order Lachnospirales; family Lachnospiraceae; genus Alitiscatomonas. The sequence continues at coordinate 21,512 of CAJMRM010000040.1, read as the reverse complement.
CCCCGACGCCTTTGATGCCGGGATCTCCAGGATCGAGGACGTCCTGGGACACCGGAAAATCCCTGTGATCCGCAAGGAGCAGGTGATCCAGGCCACGGGACTGGAGGCCATATGGGCGGTGGACGGCAGCGCGGTGCAGCTTAAGAGCCTGATGGTCTCCATCGAGGACGAGGACAGCCTGGGACGTCTGTTTGACATCGACGTTCTGGACGCCGGAGGGAAAAAGCTGTCCCGGGAGGACCTGGGACTGCCTCCGAGGAAATGCCTCCTCTGTGAGCAGCCGGCTCACGCCTGCGCCAGGAGCCGCACCCATACGATGGCGGAGCTGACGGAACGGATTGAATTTATATTAAGAAAGGAATTTTCACATCATGGCATTTGACGGAATCACCATCGCAAATCTGGTCTTCGATTTAAACCAGAAGGTCGTATCCGGCCGGATCGCAAAGATCGCCCAGCCGGAAAAGGACGAGCTTTTGCTGACCATAAAAGGAAACCGGGAGAATTTCCGGCTGCTGATCTCGGCCAACGCCAGTCTCCCTCTCCTCTACTTCACGGAAACCAATAAGCCCAGTCCCATGACGGCGCCCAATTTCTGTATGCTCTTACGCAAGCACATTGCCAACGGCCGGATCCTTTCCGTGACCCAGCCCGGCTTTGAGCGGATCGTTCGGTTTGAGATCGAGCACCTGGACGAAATGGGGGATCTGCGGCGGAAGTATCTGATCGTGGAGCTTATGGGAAAACACAGCAACATCATCTTCTGTGATGAAAATGACATGATCCTGGACAGCATCAAGCACATTTCCGCCCAGGTAAGCTCTGTCCGGGAGGTGCTGCCGGGACGCAGCTACTTTATCCCCCATTCCGGGGAAAAGAAAAATCCCCTGGAGATCACAGAGGAGGAATTTATCCCTCTGATCCAGGCAACGCCCCAGCCCCTTTCCAAGGCCCTCTACATGGACCTTACGGGCTTAAGTCCCGTGGCAGCGGCGGAGATCTGCCATCTGGCCTCCCTGGACGGGGATATTTCCGCCAAGGAATTTTCCGAAGGCGAGCTGACACACCTGTACCATGCCCTCAGCTGGGTCATGGACGATGTGAGAAAGGGCGATTTTTCCCCAAGTATCATTTATAAGGGCGAAAAGCCTGTGGAATTTTCCTCCATTCCCCTGACGATGATGGACGGAGGCGAATACCAGAAAACAGCCTTTGATTCCATAAGCCATGTCCTGGAACGGTATTATGCAGAGAAAAATGCCGTGTCCCGGATCCATCAGAAGTCCACAGATCTGAGAAAGATCATCTCCAACGCCCTGGAGCGCAGCTACCGGAAGCTGGACCTCCAGACAAAGCAGCTGAAGGATACGGAAAAAAGGGAAAAATTCCGGATCTACGGCGAGCTTTTAAATACCTATGGCTACGGTCTGGCCGGAGGAGAGAAAAGCTTTAAATGCTTGAATTATTACGATAATACAGAAATTACCATTCCCTTAGATCCCACCCTGACGGCCCGGGAAAATGCCCAGAGGTTTTTTGATAAATACAACAAGCAGAAACGGACCTTTGAGGCTGTGACGGAGCAGCTCTCCCAGACCCGTGCGGAGATCGACCACCTGGAATCCATCAGCACCTCCATGGACATTGCCCGTCTTGAGGAGGATCTGGTTCAGATCAAGGAGGAGCTGACGGAATACGGCTACATCAAGCGCCATTATTCCGGCGGAAAAAAGGTAAAAATCACCAGCCGTCCCTACCACTATCTCTCCTCTGACGGCTTCCATATTTATGTGGGGAAGAACAACTACCAGAACGAGGAGCTGACCTTTAAGACCGCAGGCGGCGGCGACTGGTGGTTCCACGCCAAGGGAATGCCCGGCTCCCATGTGATCGTAAAGACCGAGGGAAAGGAGCTGCCGGACCGGGTGTTCGAGGAGGCCGGGGCCCTGGCGGCCTACTATTCCAAAGGCCGGGAAAACGACAAGGTGGAGATCGATTACATCCAGAGAAGGAACCTGAAAAAAGTCCCCGGCGCGGCTCCGGGCTTCGTGGTATACCATACCAACTATTCCCTTCTGGCCACGCCGGGGATCCCGGTGAGCGAGGTGAAATAAACCGTCTCCTCTATTCTACCTTGATGGCGTTGGGATAGATCCGGGCCAGGCGTTCATCGCCGAAGCGCTGATCCATCACCTGCTGCCAGGAGGCCTCTGCCGCCACGCCGCGGCTCCTCTCATCACTTCTCCACAGGGCCATAAAGGAAACGGCCATGTTGACGGTCATAAAAACGATCAGGAGCCAGACCAGAGGCTTCCCGGCCCTTGCCGGGATCCTCTCGCTCCATCTGGAAAATACGGGATACAGTCCCTTAAACCATACCACGGCCGCAATGCCCCAGAAAAAGCAGTACAGGAGGTTGATGCGGCCGCCCAGGTTGAAGGGGAGCTTACTGTAATCCCAGAACACAGTCCCGAACATCATTTCTGTAAACACACTGCACAGATACTCGTAAGCGCCTCCTAGAACCGTACCCATAAGGAACAGGAACCGGTCGGAGCAGTCCTTATACCGGTAAAGCAGGACCGTCACCAGGGCGATGGCCAAGCCCCAGACGATGCTGAAGGGCCCCCATACCAGACTGCTGCGGCTCATCCAGACGCCCGCCGTGATCCGGCAGAACACAGTTTCCGTCAGATCTCCCAGGACGCAGCCGATGACGAACAGGAGTATGATCTTATAGAAGCTGCACCCGGCCGCAAAGCCCTCTGCACCGGCTGCTTTAAGCGCCTTCTCTTCCGCTGCCGCCCGGTTTCTGGGATAAGCCCGCTCCAGACGCCGGTTCACCAAAGCGGACAGCTTAAGCTCCAGTCTTACGCTTAAGGATGCAAACATGGAATCCACCGACTGCCACTGCTCGATCTTTTTTGTTTTCCCCGTAAGGATCAGGACAGTAGCCAGCATATCCGCCGCCAGCGCCAGTAAAACGATCCACAGAAGAACTTTTCCAAGGCTTCCGGGCATCAGGCCGAACAGCCGTGTGAGCAGAGGATTTCCCCATCTGAACGCAAGAACCCCCAGAACGCCCCAGGCCAGGGATACAGGCGCACAGATGTAGCCGTCCAGGTTCCAAGGGATCCCGGAATAGTCCCACCATTTTTCATGGTACAGCCACTCCAGCACATGACCGGCGATCCACTGGGTCAGGGTCGCCAGGATCACGATCCCGGCAAGGAGCCAGAAGCCGGAAAGCTCATGGCAGGAAAGCGTCATTGCCACTGCCGCCGCTCCATAGGTCACACACAAAGGCCCGTTTACCAGCCCCCGGTTTACAAAAGCCCGTTTTTTCACTGCTGCCGCCACAGTTTCCAGAATCCATCCCGCAAAGGAATACGCAAAAAACAGCCACAGCAGCTCATAAAATGTATACGTCATACGCACACCTCCCTGACAGAGATTGTATCAGATTTTTCCCCTCTTATTTCTAAAACTTTCATGAACTCTTTTCGTTCCCCCTGTTTTTGACGGCTATGCGACACAAGGGCGGATTTCTGCTCCTTGCGTTCCCTTTTCCGTCTATGTATAATACTTACAGGGTTCCTGCCCCATAGAAGCAAGTCAACATTCCCATCGGAAAAGCGAGGTTGTTATGAATCCATTCTTTTTAAGCAGTCCCTCCGGCCAGATCCATATGAAGCCCATGGACGAGATCTCCGGCTTCCAAGTCCGGCCCGGGTTCTATGAACTGAACGGGGCCATGGCCATCCCCGGCGGCGTCAATTTCACCGTCCATTCCACCGGCGCCGTTTCCTGTGAGCTTCTCCTGTTCCACCGGGCGGAAAATACGCCCTATGCGGCCCTTCCCTTTCCTGAGCACTACCGCATCGGCGACGTATATTCCATGATCGTCTTCGGCCTGGATATCAGGGATTTTGAATACGCATACCGGCTGGACGGCCCCTATGACAAGGAAAAGGGCCTTCTTTTCAATAAAAAGAACATCCTTCTGGACATTTACGCAAAGGCGGTCACCGGTCAGAGCGTCTGGGGAGTGCCGAAGAAAAAAGACGTGTTTTATAAGGCCCGGGTGGTCCAGGATAATTTCGACTGGGGTGCGGAGCCCTTTCCGCGGATCCCCATGGAGGATCTGGTGATCTATGAGATGCATGTGCGCGGGTTCACAAAGCATGAAAGCTCCGGTGTTTCCTGTCCCGGCACCTTTTCCGGGATCATGGAGAAGATCCCCTACCTGAAGGAGCTGGGGATCACCGCGGTGGAGCTGATGCCGATCTTTGAATTTGACGAGATGAAGGACAGCCGCATGGTGGACGGAAGGCAGGTGGTGGACTACTGGGGCTATAACCCGGTCAGCTTCTTTGCACCCAACACCAGCTACGCCGGGAAGCCGGAATACAACCGGGAAGGAAACGAGTTGAAAACGCTGATCCGGGCCCTCCACGACAACGGCATCGAATGCTTCCTGGACGTGGTCTTTAACCACACGGCCGAGGGCAATGAATACGGTCCCTGCTTTTCTTTTAAGGGCTTTGACAACAACATCTATTATATGCTGACCCCGGACGGGTACTACTATAACTTCAGCGGCTGCGGAAACACCATGAACTGCAACCACCCGGTGGTGCAGCAGCTGATCGTAAGCGCCCTCCGGTACTGGACCACTGCCTACCATGTGGACGGCTTCCGCTTCGATCTGGCCAGCATCCTGGGAAGGAACCAGGACGGCTCGCCCATGAGCAGCCCGCCGCTTTTACAGCAGCTGGCCTTTGATCCGGTGCTGAAAAACGTCAAGCTCATCGCCGAGGCCTGGGATGCCGGAGGACTTTACCAGGTGGGAAGCTTCCCCTCCTGGAACCGGTGGGCCGAATGGAACGGCCGCTACCGGGACGATATGCGGGATTACTTAAAGGGCGGTCTGGAGCTTTCCCATACGGCTGCCAGCCGCATCACTGGTTCCGCCGACCTCTATGACCCGGCCTCCAGAGGCAGCCATGCCTCAGTGAATTTTTTAAATTGTCACGATGGCTTCACCCTCTGGGACATGTATTCTTACAGCCAGAAGCACAATGAGGCCAACGGCTGGTGCAATCTGGACGGCAGCGACGACAACCGGAGCTGGAACTGCGGAGCTGAGGGCGATACCGGCGACGAGGCCGTTCTGGAGCTGAGGAAAAAACTGGCCAGGAACGCGGTGACCGTGCTCCTTATGAGCCGCGGCACTCCCATGTTCCTGGCCGGCGATGAATTTTTAAATACCCAGTACGGAAATAATAACGCCTACTGCCAGGACAACGAGATCTCCTGGCTGGACTGGGGCTTTCTGGAAAAAAACCGGGACCATTTCGCCTATACAAGGCATATGATCGCGCTCCGGAAGGCCCATGACGTGATCCGCAGACCCTCCGGCGTCTGCTCCCTGGGTCTGCCGGATATTAAGGTGTTCCCTCCCGATGCGTCCACCCGTGTGCTGGGAGTGCTGTACTCCGGCAGGAACCGGGCCGATACGGCCGACGATCTGGTCTGCCTGGCCGTGAACGTATACTGGGAGCCCCAGACCTTCCTTCTTCCAATGGTATCCAGGACCCTGAAATGGAAGGTGGAGGCGGATACAGCAGGAACGTATCTCAAAGACCATATGCCGTCTTTCCATGAGCCGCCCTGCCTCATCTCTTCTCCCCAGATCACCCTGGAGCCCCGGTCCGTTCTGGTATTCACGGCATTCCCGGCTTAAGCCGGTATCTAATAAAGATGTACAAAAAAGATCCTGCATGCCAGGAGGTTTTTCCTTCCTCCCGGATGCAGGATCCTGTCTGTTCTTTCTGGAACCTTTATGAATTTTTCATGACCACGCTCTCCACCACATCGGCGGCATGCTCGCAGGCATCGGCGCACTTTTCCAGATAGCTGTATATCTCTCTCCAGGCAATGATGGCCAGCACATCCTTTTCCTCTGAATGAAGGCTGTGCATGCTGGCGATATACAGCCGGTCTGCCTCCTCCTCCAGGGAATTGATCTGGATGATCCGATCCTTTAACTCTTTGGAACGGCGGAAGTTGGCAAACTCCCGCATGAGGCCGCAGACCTCCTCACAGCACTGGATCACCAGATCCAGCATCTTTAAAGCCTCCGGCCGGATGGTGCTCACATTGTTGATATAAATGCGGATGAACACCTCCTCGATCTTATCGGTAAGGTCGTCGATCTGCTCGCTTAAGGACGCAATGTCCTCCCGCTCGATGGGCGTGATAAAGGCCCTGGTCAGCCGGTCGCTGAGCTCATGCTTTTTCACATCGGCCTCATGCTCGATGTTATGCAGCTCGTCCAGCCGCTCCTTGGTTTCTTCCGGCTTAAAATCGCTTAAGATCTCCTTTAAAAGATGGGCGGCCTGACAGGAATATCCGGCGCATTCAATAAAGTTCTGAAAATAAAAATCGTCCTGTTTTTTTGACATGTTTTTTCTCCTTTAAAAGATGTACATGAATATTTTTGCCATTACAAAGCTGATGAGGCCGCAGCCCGGAAAGGTGAAGATCCAGGTGAGCAGCATATCCTTTACAACGCCGAAATTAATGGCAGAGATCCGCTTCACCGCGCCCACGCCCATGATGGCGCTGGTCTTTGTGTGGGTGGTGGACACAGGGATCCCGAACAGACTGGAATAGAGAAGGCAGAGGGCGCCGGATACGTCGGCGGCAAAGCCCTGGTACCGCTCCAGCTTTACCATGTCCATGCCCACGGATTTAATGATCTTCTCTCCGCCCACGCTGGTTCCCAGGGCCATGACCACGCTGCATAAAAGCATGAGCCACACCGGGATCTCCATTCCGCTTACGGAGCTCTGGCCGTGGGCAAAGGCGGCTCCCAAAAACAGGACGCCGATGAATTTCTGGCCGTCCTGGGCTCCGTGCATGAAGCTCATGGCCGCAGCTCCTGCGATCTGTGCAAAACCGAAGAACCGGTTGGTCCCGCGCCGGTCCATGTCCCGGCAGATGAAGGAAATGATCTTGCATACCACCCATCCGGTGCCGAAGCCCAGAACCAGGCTCAGCACAAGGCCGTAAAGGACCTTGACCCACTCGGCCCCGTTGATGCCCCCGATGCCGTGCTGGATGGCAATGGCCGCTCCCGAAAGTCCGGCGATGAGACTGTGGCTCTCGCTGGTGGGGATCCCGAAGACAGAGGCCCCCACACTGTATACAACAATGGAGAGCAGGGCCGCGCAGAGGGCGATCAGCGCATTCTGGGTACTGTCTCCGAAGTCCACCATATTGCTGATGGTAGAGGCCACAGAGCTGTTGATCTGGGTCATGATAAACACGCCCAGGAAATTAAAGACAGCGCCCATGATGATGGCGTTTCTGGCGCTTAAGCACCGGGTGGTCACGCAGGTGGCAATGGCGTTGGGCGCATCGGTCCACCCGTTTACGAAGATCACGCCCAGGGTGAACAGCGTGGTCACAAGAAGCGCCGGGTTTTCCAGAAGCTCTCCCAGAAAACCAGTAAATGATAGATCCATACGGTTTATTCCTTTCCTGTTTTATCCTGGAAAACGGCACAGCCGTCCTCCGGCATCCCGGGATCCGCAGGGAGCTTTTCCGCCACGGCCCAGTCTATCATGTGATTTTTTACATTTTTTATTTGGATTTTTAAGCCGGGGGCCTGGACCTCAAACTGCTCTCCATCGGCCGGTATCCGGTCGATAAGCCCCCAGACGTATCCGTTGAAGGTATCGTAATCGTCCCTGGGAAGGGAGATCTTAAGGGCGTCCTCCACCTCGTCCAGAGGGGCCGATCCGCGGATCCGCCAGCAGCTTTCTGAAATCTGCCGGATTTCCTCAGGCCTCCCCTCCCCGTCCTCCGTTTCCAGGTCGCCCACCAGCTCCTCCACCAGATCGTGAAGGGTCACGATACCGGTGACAGTGCCATATTCGTCCAGGAGTACGGCGAAATATTTCCGTTCTTTTTTCATGGCAGAGAGCAGGGAATGGGCCCGCATGGTCTCCGGCACCAGAAACGGCCGGTCCACGGCGTGCTCCATTAAGGACTCTCTGGAACGGTCCTTCAGCCGGAAATAATCCCTGGTATCCAGGATCCCGATGACGTTATCCCGGTTCTCCCGGCATACGGGAAAGTATGTAAAACGGGATTCCAGAATGGTCTGGTCCCAGACCGCGTCGCTGTCCTCCATATGGAGGAACACCACGTCCTTCCGGTGGGTCCCGGCCTGCTCTGCCGGAGTATCGTCAAACTCGAACACATTCTGGATCATCTGGCTTTCCTCCGGCCGGATGGTCCCCTGCTCCCGGCCCTCGGCTAACATCATGCGGATCTCCTCCTCGGTCACCACCTCGTCCTCTTCCTCCGGATCGACGCCCAGGAGTCTTAGGATCTGGTTGGTGGAAAAGGTCAGGAGCCACACCACCGGCTTACACGCCTTCCAGACGCCGAACAGCATGCCGGACATGCCTAAGGCCATGGAATCCGGTTTTTTCATGGCAATCCGCTTTGGCACCAGCTCGCCGAACACAAGGCTGAAATAGGTCAACGCCAGGGTGATGAGCACCACGGCTGCCGAGTGAAGAACGTTTTCCGGCGCCGGAACGCCAAGATCCATGAGAAGGTCCACCAGGGGCCCGGCAAAGTTTTCTGCCGCAAAGGCGCCGCCCAGGAGTCCTGCCAGGGTGATGGCCACCTGGATCGTTGCCAGGAACCGGGCCGGCTGCTCCGTCAGGGCTGTGAGCTTCTTTGCACGCTTATCCCCGTCGTGGGTCATGCGCTTTAATTTTGCGTCGTTCATGGAGATCACAGCGATCTCCGCACTGGCAAACACTGCATTTCCAAAAATTAAAAGAATCTGTAATAGGATTGCTCCGATCATGGTTTTATGAAAATTATCTCCTTTCATGTGGAACTCTATGCATTTTCGCTTTCGTATCTGCTGCCGGAAAATCTTCCGCTGAAAAAATGGGAACATTGCCTGCTTAAATGACAAAAAGGTACAGCCTGCAAGTATGTTCATCTCCCAGACTATACCCTTTTATTCCATAAAACGCATGGAGCTTATTCTGTTTTTCCTGTGCCAGTCTCCGTTTGAACCGCCGTCCATGCAGCCCATCACTCCTTTTTATAAAAGCATCGTATCCTTAGGATTTTCGTGTAAAGCACGTAAATCTCTTCTAACCATACCATAACCCGCAGGAGAAGTCAATGGAACGCCTCCAGTCTTAGCAGCCCCTTTACCGCTTTTCCGGGAAGGCATCCAGGCAGAGAAAAAAACGCCGGCGGCATATTTCACGCCGCCGGCCGTTCCATCAGCCGCGGAACTTCCACATCAGCCCTCGATGCTGATGAATTTCCGCTCCTCTTCCTCCGGCTTCTTCGGTTCCTTTTTGGGAACCAGGAGCTTTAAGACGCCGTCCTCGAATCTGGCCCGTATATCCTCTCTGGTGATCTCCTCGCCCACATAAAACTTTCTGCTGCAGGATCCGGTAAACCGCTCTCTGCGGATATATCTTCCTGCCGTCTCCTCCGTATTTTTATTGGATACGGCGGTGATGGTCAGGGTTCCGTCCTTTAATTCTGCCTGGATATCCTCCTTCTTACATCCCGGCAGATTGATATCCAGCTCGAAGCCGCCCTCATACTCCCGGATATCGGTCTTCATCAGATCGCAGGACACTTCCTTTTCGTACTGCTTCTGGGGCCGTTCAAAGGTGAAAAAGTCGTCAAATAAGTTCTCTCCAAAAATGCTGGGCATTAACATAGATCATCGCTCCTTATCTTAAATCGTATTTATATCTGGATCATCGGTTCCCTTGGGAACTGTATTTGTTATACCACTTTTATTAGCACTCGTCAATATCGAGTGCTGATAATTTTTGTAAAAACTTTCTAAACTTTTTCTCCTCCGGCTTATTTCCTCCGGTCGTATAAAAGAGCGTTGCAGATGGCGGCGGCCACGCTGCTTCCGCCTTTTCGTCCTCTCGCCACAATGCAGGGAACTCCCGCAGAAAGGATCAGTTCCTTGGCCTCCGTCACATTCACGAAGCCCACCGGGACCCCCACCACCAGACGGGGGCGGATCTCTCCGGCGCGGATCCTCTCATACAGCCGCATCAGGGCTGTGGGAGCGTTCCCCACGGCGTAAATACAGTCCGGATACAGTCTGGCGGCCTTATCCACACTGACCGCCGACCGGGTGATCCCCGACTCCCTGGCGGCCTCCCTTACGTCCTCGTCCCCGATGAAGCAGCGGACCTGGACGCCATGGGCGGCGGCGGCCGTTTTATTGATCCCCGAGGCGGCCATGGTCGTGTCAGTGATAATGGGGACGCCGGAGGCTATGGCCTCCCGGCCCTTTAAGATGGCATCCTCTGAAAAATACAGGGCTTCCTTATAGGAAAAATCCGCCGTGGTGTGGATCACCCGGCAGAGCACCGGAAGCTGCTCCCTGGGATAGGTCCTTAAGAATTCCTCTCCCAGCTCCTCTTTTATGATGGCAAAGCTGGCCGCCTCAATTTCCGACGGCCGCGTCGTGAGAAACCGGATCCCGGTCTCCCGGCAGAGCGTTTCTGTCCATTCCATATATTTTCTCCTCTTTCCTGTCACAGGCGCCGGTCCAGGATCCCATAGATCCGGTCCATATCCAGATTCTCCCTCAGGATCCCCGCCAGCTTCCTGTACTGCTCTTCCTTATATCCCTCTGCCGAAAAACGGCTGTTTTCCGGGAAGCTTTTCCTGGATACGCCGTGTCTTCCGGCCATCAGGTCCCAGACGGCCTCCAGGACCTCCCCAGAATCAAAAAATCCGTGGACGTACGTTCCCGCCGCATGCCCCTGGATGCAGCCGTCCTCTTTTAAAGCCGCTCCGTCCGGTTCCAGTTCCTTCCTGATCCCAACGCATGGCCGGCCGCCGGTTCTCCTGGTCTCTCCCATATGGATCTCATACCCCGTAAACCCGGGCCGGGCCGGTCCTCCCCAGGCCTCAAATACCGAGGCTGTCCCCCTTACCCGGGTCCTGGTCTTTTCCCTGGAAAACACTGTTTCCACCGGAAGGAGCCCCATTCCTCTGAGCGCTCCGCCCCCCTCAACGCCAAAGGGGTCCGAAAGCCATGTTCCCAGCATCTGAAAGCCGCCGCAGATGCCGAACACAAAGCAGCCTTCCGCGTATTGTCTCTGGACGGCCGCTTCCATTCCCGTTTCCCTGAGCCACTTCAGATCGCCCATGGTATTTTTCGTGCCTGGAAGGATCACCAGATCGGCGGCGGAAAGCTCCTCGGGCCGGTCTGCGTAATACAGAGCCACGCCGGGAAGCTGCTCCAGTGCGTTGAAATCCGTGAAATTGGAGAGTCTGGGAAGGCGTACCACAGCGATCCTTGCAAAGGCCTTCCTTCCCTGCCGGTCTACGGCCGTGTCCTTTGCCGAAAGCCGGTCCGCCAGGCTGTCCTCGTCGTCCAGATCCACGTCCATATAGGGGACCACGCCTGCCACCGGGATGGGACACCGCTCATACAGCATGGAAAGCCCCGGCTTTAGGATCTCCTTGTCTCCCCGGAATTTATTGATGATAAAGGCCCGGATCCTGGCCCGCTCCCGGTCGGATACCAGAGCCGCTGTACCGTAAAGCTGGGCGAACACGCCGCCCCGGTCGATGTCTCCCGCCAGAAGGACCGGCGCGTCGATGAGCTCTGCCAGGCCCATGTTCACAATGTCGTTTTCCCGGAGGTTGATCTCCGCCGGGCTTCCGGCTCCCTCCACCACGATCACGTCAAACCGCTCTGCCAGGCTGTCATAGGCCCTCTTGATCTCCGGGATCAGGCTTTTTTTCATCTTAAAATATTCTGCCGCCGAATAATTTCCCAGTACCTCCCCGTTGACGATCACCTGGGAGCCCATATGGGAGGTGGGCTTTAAAAGCACCGGGTTCATGGCCGCCTCGGGCCGGATCCCCGCCGCCTCTGCCTGCATCACCTGGGCCCGTCCCATTTCCAGGCCTTCCTCTGTAATATACGAATTGAGAGCCATGTTCTGGGATTTAAACGGGGCCACTGAAAGGCCGTCCTCTTTGAATATCCTGCAGAGTCCCGCTGCCAGGAAGCTTTTTCCCGCGCTGGACATGGTTCCCTGTACCATGATCACCCGACTCATAGGGTTCCTCCTTTCTGTCCTTCATCACCCGGCCCACGCCAGAACCAGGAACACGGCCAGAGCCGCCGCCCAGGCCGTCCCGTACATAAGGCGGCAGGCCCTGGGGATGTCCTCTGCCTCCACGGGCCTTTTGTCGTCCCCAATGGTCTTTTTCTTATAAAGCGTCCCAAAATACCAGGCGTCGCCCGCCAGCTGCACATGAAGAACGCCGGCGCACACGGCTTCTGTCTGGGCGGAATTGGGGCTGGCATGGTTCAAACGGTCCCGGAAAAAGATCCGCATTCCCTCTCTCCAATCCATCCCCAGGACCGCTGCCGCCAGGAGCATCAGCCCGGCGGAGAGCCTGGCCGGAAGAAAATTGACCAGATCGTCCAGCTTTGCTGCCGCCCGGCCAAAGTATAAGTACGATTCATTTTTATATCCTACCATGGAGTCCATGGTGTTCACGGCCTTATAGACCCATCCCAGGACTGGACCGCCCAGAGCCAGATAAAAAAGCGGGGCAATGACCCCGTCCGAGGTGTTTTCCGCCACGGTCTCCACCGCAGCCTTTGTGACGCCCGCCTCTGAAAGCCGCTCCGTATCCCGGCCCACGATCATGGATACCGCCCTTCTTGCTCCGGGAAGATCTCCTTTCTCCAGCTCCTGATATACCTTCATGCTTTCTGTCTGCAGGGATCGGGCCGCAAGGAGCTGATAGCAGAGGATGGCCGATACGGCCAGGTACAGCCAGACCGAAAGGCTCCTGCACAGGGCCAGGAGCCCCCACACCAGGCCGCCGGTGATCCCGCATACCGCCGCAACCAGAAAAAGGCCTCCCAAAAGAAGACCTTTTTTCGTTTTTCCGCATATTTTTCTTAAAGCTGCCTCCAGCCGTCCGATGAGCCAGCCGATGAGCCGTACCGGATGATAAAGGAACTGGGGATCGCCCAGGATCCAGTCCAGCAAAAATCCCAGGGCTGCCGCCCAGGCCCAGATCATTCTGTCCATAAATTCACGTTTTTCCCTTATTTCAGATATTTTTCGTTATTTTTGTATGTGATATAAATGGTATACAGCGTCAGCCCTAAAAAGATCACCAGACATAAGGTGGGAAGAAAGATCTTCTCGTAATACATGGTGAACACGGCCAGATCCAGTCCCCAGAGGATCTTTGTAAAGCCCTCCACCTTGCACCAGGCGGACCTTCCCTCGTCCTCGATCAGGATCTTGGACCGGATGGGAACGTAGATCCCTCCCGCTACCAGAGCACCGTAGATCAGAAGACCCAGACTGATGATCAGTAAAAATGGAGCTATCATGTTTGCTACCTGCCTTTCTCTTATTCGTATTTTTAAAGTATACTATATAATTGAAACTTTCGCAACATCGGTCAGACAGAAATGGCCGTTCTCCTCCCCGGTCCGGCAGAGATACCCGGAAAGACAGCCGGTCTGCCAGAAATAGTATTCCTTCTCCGGCCGGCCGAAGGCCTCCAGCACGGCCATGATGGAGCCGCCGTGGATCACAAATACCGCCGTTTTGTCCGTTTTTTCCATAAGGGCCAGGACCTCCTGCCGGAAAGCCCCGGCACACCGGCGCTTGAACTGCGCCACAGCCTCCCCCTCTGGAAATCCGTCTGTTCCGCCGGAATCGATGAACCGCTGGTAATCCGCATTCCCGGAAAGCTCCCTGTAATTTTTATACTCGAACCGTCCGAAGTCGCATTCTGCAAGGCCCGGGACCAGACGGACGGGAACGCCGGGAAAATCTTTTTCCGGGAAGGCCAGGGCCGCCGTCTCCCGGCAGCGCCTCATGGGGCTCACATACAGCGCCGCCACCGGGCCAAGGAGCCCATAAAAAGACTGTCTCCGTTTCTCTCCGGTCTGCAGAAGGGCCTGCCTGGATGCCTCCGTAAGCCCCTCATCGGTCCTCCCCACATACCGCTTTTCCAGATTGCCCGCCGTCTCCCCGTGGCGGAGAAGAAGTATCCGCATAAAACGCTCCTCCCGTATCTATGAAAGGATCCCATGGCAGGCCGCCGCCGCCAGTACCATAAAAAGCTCACAAAGCTGCAAAAAATAACCGGCCAGGTCCCCGGTAACGCCGCCGAATTCCCGGAATACCATCCGCCTGTAATAAAAAAATGCCAGAAGGGCTCCAAAAAGAGAGGCTGCCCCCAGAAGTCCTCCCAAAAGCACCATGAGCCCGGCAGAAGCCGCCATGCAGAACACCATGGAAGCCGCCACCAGCCGTCTTCTGGAATCCTTCATGAAGTCCGCCAGCATCCCGTGCTCCCTGGCTCCTGGAAATACAGCCGCCGCCAGCCCGCTTAAGGCCCGGGACAGGATGAATCCGGCGGAGACCGCCGCCGCCCCTCTGGCCGGAAGCTCTGAGCAGCCGCCGCAGTATAAAAGCAGATACAGTCCACCCCCAATGACTGCAAAAGCCCCTGTATGGGTATCCTTCAGGATCTGGAGCTTTTTCTCCCGGTCTTCCCAGGAGGCCCTGGCGTCACAGGTATCCAGAAAACCGTCCATATGGATGCCTCCCGTCGCCAGGAGCGGCACGGCTGTCAGCATGGCCCCCTTAAAAAGCGGCCCTGCCCCTATCCCTTCCATAAGAAAGTATACCAGGATAAATCCGGCGCCCACAAAAACGCCCACCAGAGGAAAGAAGCACATGGCTTTTTTCCGGTCCTCCTCCTCCCAGGCAAAATCCGGCACCGGAAGCCTGGAGTACATGGAAAAGGCGATCAGCAGGGCCTTCATGACCGGCCTTCCTTTTCCGCCCCATAGTCCACATAGGACTCCACATGGATCTCCGAAAACGTACTCATGTTCTCATAAACCGCGGCCCCCATTTTTAAAAGGGGTAGAAGGGCCACGGCCCCGCTTCCCTCTCCCAGGTGCATGCCGCAGTCCAGAGGAACCTCAAGCCCCAGCCGTTCCATCACCAGACGGCCTGCCGGTTCCGAGGAAACGTGGGAAGCCAGGAGAAAATCCTTTATGTCCCGGCACATGAGCACCGCCAGCAGCGCCGCTGCCGACGAGATGAAGCCGTCGATCACCGCCGGGAGCCTGTATACGGCGGCTCCCAGGAACAGCCCGGCCATGGCGGCAATATCAAAGCCTCCCAGCTCTCCAAGAAGGAGGAGCACATCCACGGGCTCTGCGGAAGCCTCCCAGGAAAAATCCTTGTACCTGGGGTATTCCCGGTAAAACCGCTCACAGGCCGCTTCCACGGCCTTCTGCTTCCTTATAAGTCCCTGGTCGGAAAGCCCGGCTCCCCGTCCGGTGACCAGCCGGGGAGAAGCGCCTGTGAGGACCGAGATCAGGGCGCTGGCCGGGGTGGTGTTGCCGATGCCCATTTCTCCGGAGGCCAGGATCCCATAGCCCATCTGCTTCAGATCCCGGACCAGGAACACTCCCGCCAGGAGAGCCCGTTGGCATTGGTCTCCGGTCATGGCCGCCTCTTTTACCAGATTCCGGCTCCCGGCTCCGGCCCTCCGGTTTAAGAGTCTGAAGGGAACCGGAGGCTCTCCGCCGCGGCCGTCCCAGAGCCTCTCCTCTCCCTTCATGCCCACATCCACCGGGAACACGTCCGTTCCCGACACCTGGCACATGCAGGTCACAGAGGTCTGGCCTCTGGTGAAATTCTCCGCCACGATCCGGGTCACCTCCTGGCCCGTCTGGGTCACGCCCTCCTCCACCACTCCGTGGTCGGCGCACATGACGGCCAGTGCGCTTTTTTCCACCGGGATCCGCTCCGCGCTCCCCAGGATCCCGGCGATCCTTTCGATGTCCGTCTCCAGGATCCCCAGGCTTCCGATGGGCTTTGCCACCGAATTCCACCGGAGCCGGGCCGCCTCCATGGCCCTCCGGTCTGCCGGGCGGATTTCTGAAAGAAGCTCCAAAATTTTATCCATATCTGTCACCGCCTTATGTTCTCCGTGATCTGCAGCGGTCCCCGTCCCGCCGCCGGGCCGCCAGCTCCAAAAACCGTTCCGGCTCATGCCCGTAAAAATAAAGATGAGGAAATCCGGCGTAAAGAGCTGCCGTTCCGTAGCCACAGGTCCACTGCCGGGTCCCCACCGGTTTTTTAAAGGAAAAGCAGGCTCCGTTTTCCGGGCTGTCCCAGTGATGGAATTCATGGACCGGAACGCTGATGCCCGCAGGCCCTAAAACACTGTCCTCCAGGGCCGTCATGGTTCCATAGCCAAATCTGGAAAGCCGTCCGGCGTCCTGGCTTCCCCCGGGAAGCACACCGCACATGGGCCGCAAGATCCCTTCCGCGTCCGTAAGCTCCTGCTTCAGATACAGATATCCGCCGCATTCAGCAATGCAGGGCATTCCCCCGGTCAGACACTCCCGGACACTGGCCCGCATGGAGACGTTCTCCGAAAGCTCCCTCCCGTAAAGCTCCGGATAGCCGCCTCCCAGATAAAGGCCGTCCGCCTCCCTGGGTACCCTTTGGTCATGGATCGGGGAAAAGAATATAAGCTCTGCGTTCATGGCCTCCAGGGTCTCCAGATTGTCCTGGTAGTAGAAGCAGAACGCTTCGTCCATGGCCACAGCGATCACCGGCTTTTCTCCGTTTTCCTTCCGTATCTGGGGAAACGCCCGCTTCTGGGTCAAAAGCGCTCCGGCTCCCTCTGCAATGGATCCAATGGCCTCCAGATCGATCCCCGGACGGAGCATTTCAGCCAGTCTCCGGATCTCCTCCTGGAATCCTGGGATCTCCTCGGGCCGCAAAAGCCCCAGATGCCGGCTTTTTAAATGGAATTCCTCCTCCAGCGGCGGCACAAAGCCCACAGCCCGAATCCCCAGCTCCTCCTCCGCCGCCTTTTTAAGGGCCGGGTACAGCATGGGGGACAGGCGGTTGAACAGGACGCCCTTGATATGGCTGTCCGGCCGGAAGGCTAAAAAGCCCCGGACGGCAGCCAGGGTGGAAAAGCTCCTGCCCTGGGCATCGGCCACCAGGATCACCGGCGTATGGGTATGCTCTGCCACCTCATAGGAGCTGGCCCGGTCTGTGCTGCCGCCCAGGCCGTCGTAGTAGCCCATAACGCCTTCGATCACCCCCAGACAGTCCGGGCCTCCATGGAGGCCCAAAAGCCGGATCAGCTCCTCCGGGCTGGAAAAAAAGCTGTCCAGGTTGTAGGATGGCACGCCCGACACCCTCCGGTGGAACATGGGATCGATATAATCCGGCCCGCATTTAAAGGCACATACCCTGCCCCGCTCCTTTAAAAGCTCCAGGAGGGCGCAGGTAATGAGCGTCTTTCCCTGGCCGCTTTTCTCCGCAGCAACCATGAATCTCGGAAACCGCACCTGCTCCATCACCGGTCCTCCCTTCCGGAAAACGTAACGATCCAGACTGGATTGGCCCCCAGCATCAGATGGCTTTTTCCCGCCTTTTTTGACCGGGCGGCCGTCACCATTGTGATCTCCGGATCCGTCACCGGAAGATGCTCCGGAAGCTCCATGACCGCTGCCAGGGATTCCGCGGTAATAAGGTTCACCACAAAACGGGCGGCCCCATTTTTCCTTAAGACTTCCTCCACGATCCGGCCCATACTGCCGCCGCTGCCGCCGATGAACACATGTGTGGGGGCCGGAAGCCCCTCCAGGGCCTCCGGGGCAGTCCCGGCCACGATCTCCATATTGGCCAGGGAAAACTGCCGCCGGTTTTCTTCCAGCAGCTTTAAGGCCTCTGGATCCCGCTCGATGGAAAAGACCCGGATTCCGGAGGACAGTCTGGCACATTCCACTGAAACTGAGCCCGTCCCGGCTCCCACGTCGTAAACCACAGCGTTTTCCGTAAGGGCCAGCTTTGAAAGGGACACGGACCGTACTTCCAGCTTGGTCATGGGCGTTTTCCCCCGGAGAAAGGACTCGTCGGGAAGGCCGTGGGTCAGGGGGCTTGGCAGGATCCGGCCGGCCTGCGGATTTTCTGCCAGAACCACAGAAAGCCCGGCGGTCTCCCTCTCCCTCATGGTCTCCGGTGTCCCTTCCAGGATCCTCTCGCTTTCCAGGGAAAGGTTTTCCCCGACGGTAAGCCGTATCTGGGAAAGGCCCGCTTTGAGAAGTCTTTTGCAGATCTCCTTTAAGGCGCCGCTTCCTCCGCAGAGGATGAACACCCGTTTATTGGCCCATACGGCTCCCTCCAGGTCGGCATCCCGGCCGTGAAGGCTTATAAAGCGGACGTCCTCCCAGCTCGTTCCGATCCTGGAAAAAAAGTATCCGGCAGAGGAGATCCCCGGGATCACCTCCACCTCAAAGCCTCCGTTCTTATGGAATGCCTCCAGAAGCTTTGCGGCCCCGCTGAAAAAGCCCGTGTCTCCCGACAGAGCCACCGCTGCCGTTTCGTACTCCGGGTGCTCCGCTAAAAAGCCCAGGAGCTTCTCCGGCTGGTATTCCCTTAAGACCGGCTTATGAAAGCCCAAAAGACCATCGGCCATCCGGCCGGCTCCCGCCAGCACCTGGCTCTTCTCCATGGCCCTCCGGGCCGCTTCTGTGAGAAGTCCCGGATCTCCCGGTCCCACGCCCACCAGAAATACCTTTCTTCGGGCCGAGGACAGGCCAAAAAGCTCCAGGGCCTCCTTAAGGGAGATCCCGTCCTCCTCCGGCCTTCCAATGACGATAAGCCCGGCTCCGGCCTGTCCGGCGGCCGATACCTTTTCCTCAAAGCCTCCGGCGGCCCCAGACTCCTTGGTGACCATCCAGGCCGCTCCCACCGCATGGAGCATGGCTACGTTCATTTCCACAGAAAAGGGCCCCTGCATGGCCATCAGATGGCTTCCGTAAAAGCCCAGCTCCCCGCAGGCGGAAACCACCTGGGGCAGAGACAGTACCCGGGCGTAGATCCGTTCCTCCCAATCCGGGAGCGCTTTATATTTAGAAAGCTCCTTGCTGCCAGTGGTCACCAGCACATGGCCCTGGGTACCCTTTAAAATTTCCACGGCCTCCTCCACGGAATCCACGAACACGGGGCTGGATCCCGTTCCGGATCCCCCGGCCCTCCGGGACTCCGTATGCTCCCGCAGGATCCGGAAGCATGGGATCCCGCAGGCGGCGCAGGCAGTCCTTATATTTTCCGACACGGCCCAGGCAAAGGGATGGGTGGCATCCAGCACAAGATCACAGGAAAGCCTGGACAGCTCCTCCCGGATCTCCTCCGCGTCCATCCGCCCGTCATGGACCAGGATATTCTCCGCCTCCGGAAGTCCCTCTCCTCCGTATTCCGTAGCCACGAATACATGGACCCTTACCGGGCCTCCTGCCAGGCGTTCCGCCAGGAGCCTCCCCTCTGTGGTCCCGGCAAACAGGGCCGCTCTCTGTACGGTCTTCATAGGCGGTATCCCCTGGGCGTTACCATACAGCCGGAAAGCTCCATGGTCTGGCTGTTTCCCACAAAGACCGTGGTAAACATATCTGCTTCATAGTCCGAAAGCTGCGCCAGGGTCATGATCCGGCGCTCTTCGCCCTCTCTTCCAATATTTTTCACGGCCCCGCAGACGGTGTCCGGGCTTTTTTCTTCCATTAAGATCTCACAGGCCCTCCGCAGATAGCCGGCCCGTTTTTTGCTGGAGGGATTGTAGATGCAGACACAGAGATCCCCCATGGCCGCAGCCTGCAGCCGTTTTTCAATGGTTTCCCAGGGGGTAAGAAGATCGCTGAGGCTGATGACCGCAAAATCGTGCATCAGCGGCGCGCCAAGGACTGCCGCACCGGAGGAGGCTGCGGTGACGCCGGGAATGACCTCCACAGAGACCTCCGGGTATTCCCTCCCGATTTCCAGGATCAGCCCCGCCATGCCGTATACTCCGGCGTCTCCGCTGCAGATCATGGCCGTGGTCCTGCCCTTTGAAGCCTCCGAAAATGCCAGGCGGCACCGCTCGGTCTCCCGGCGCATGGGCGTGGTCAGAAATTCCTTATCCGGATAATACTGCTCCGCCAGCTCCACATAGACCGTATAGCCCACGATCACATCGCATTCCCTTAAGACCCGGTCTGCCCGGATGGTCATGGATTCGTAGTCTCCCGGCCCCATGCCCACAACGTACAGCTTTTTCATGCGTCTGTCCCCTTTCTGAATTCTGTGGTAAAGTCCGGTGCGTAGAGCCGGGAGTCGGCATAGCCGTTTTCCTCCCTGGTCCCCAGCACGTCGCCGATGAGGATCATGGCCGTCTTCCGGATCCCCTCCCGCTCCGCCGTTTCTCTGAGGGTCGATACCGTACAGCGCGCGGTTTTTTCCTCCGGCCATGTGGCCTTGTAGACAATGGCTGCCGGAGTGTCCGGCCGGTATCCGGCTTCGTGAAGCTCCTGCTCCATTTCCGCCAGAAGCCCGGCGCTTAAAAATACCGCCATGGTGGCGTGATGGGCCGCCAGGGACCGGAAGCCTTCCTTTTCCGGCACAGCCGTCCGGCCGGCCATCCGGGTGATGATCACGGTCTGGGACACCTCCGGAAGGGTCAGCTCTGCTCCCAGGCTGGCTGCCGCTCCGTTAAAGGAGCTGACTCCGGGGCAGACGTCATAGGCGATCCCCATGGCTTCCAGCCGGTCCATCTGCTCCCGTATGGCTCCGTACAGCGACGGATCCCCCGTATGGAGACGCACAGTGGTCTTTTTTTCTTCCTCTGCCCGTTCCATGACCCCCAGGACCTGCGGGAGGGTCATACGGGCGCTGTCATGGATCTCGCAGCCCTCCTTTGTTCCCTTCAAAAGCTCCGGGTTTACCAGAGAGCCTGCGTAGATCACCACGTCCGCCTCCGAGAGCAGTCTGGCTCCCCGGACGGTGATCAGATCCGCCGCGCCGCAGCCGGCGCCCACAAAATGTACCATGGCATCCCTCTCCTTTATGAAAACAGCACCTGCTCCGCCAGGGCTGCAGCCTCTTTGATACAGTCGTCGCAGCTTTTGATCACCTTTCCAGTCTCGATCCCCTTTAATTCCTTGCAGATCGCCGTTCCGTTGGCCTTTTCAAAGCCGCCCAGGATGGCTCTGGAAAGCTTGTAGGACTCAGCCTTACTGTCGGGCTTTTCCAGATTTCCCGTGCTCCGCTTCATCCCTGCCAGGATGCAGGCTCCCGCCACGGCTCCGCAGGTCCCGT
Source organism: uncultured bacterium (assembly GCA_905215775.1). Lineage (GTDB taxonomy): Bacteria > Bacillota > Clostridia > Lachnospirales > Lachnospiraceae > Alitiscatomonas. The sequence continues at coordinate 258 of CAJMRM010000040.1, read as the reverse complement.
CCATACAGCCCATTCCCAGGCCCAGGGCCTCGGTCATCTTAAACATAATCTCCTCATCTACTCCCACCAGGTCGCAGTAGGTGCAGGCCACCGACTGGGCGCAGTTGTATCCTTTTTTATGTCTTTCAATGGTCTTTTCCACACGAGTATCCATGTTTTCTCTCCTATTCTCCATTTTTATATTTCAAGCTCAAAGCCTGTGTAGATCTGCTCTGCCATGTCTCCCAGCTCCTCCCGGAGGATCTCCATGGCCCTTTC
>CAJMRM010000039.1 GCA_905215775.1 uncultured bacterium | reverse complement strand
GCTGACAAAGCTGGGGCTTCAGGAGGAGTTTACAGCAGTATTTAACTCACTTGGAAATTATTCTGCAATTCTTGTTGTGTTATTGATCGCTGTGATCACGACCCTCATGGTAGGACCTTTTACGGGAACCGCTTCCACGACGGCGTTGGGTGCGCTGTCTTATGCGGCATTGAGGTCCATTGGACTTGCACCGGTAGCATGCTGCGTCGCATTCCTGTTTTTGGTATCCAATGAGGGATGTATTCCTCCCAATTCTGCACCTATTTATATTGCCAGTGGTATTTCGGGTCTGAATGAGCCGTCCAGGATATTTAGGAATCTGCTTCTGCTTTATGCACTTCCCGTAGTGCTTATGGCCATCCTCATTATGCTGGGATTTTTCCCGATTGTCGGGGCGTAAAGGAGAGATATGTATGAAAAAGACAATTTATAATATCTGTATGGTAGTCTTTGAAGTAACACTCCCGTTATTTCTCATTATGGGAGCCATTCTGGTATTTGGCCAGCTGATTGGAGCGCTTATGGGAAATGGAGCCTTCGTCAAAGGAATTAACGATGCATTGAAAACGTATTCGGTGTGGGTTGCCAGTATATGCGCATTCTCGGGATTTATCATGAGCTATACCAGAGAAAAGAAGAAATGATAGAGGGGGTGTCTGTATATGGAAATTAAGAAACCGGCAATAGCTGGAACCCTGGAATCCAGCGACTGCCAGATCATGATCCGTCCGAATGGAGGAGAAGGCATCAGCATTGATCTGGAAAGTGACGTTAAAATGATGTTTGGAGATTCGATCCTGGCCACGGCAGAAAAAATTCTAAAGGATTTCGGGATCACAGACGCTTATGTGGAAATCCATGATAAGGGAGCATTGGACTGTGTTATTAAATCCAGGATGCAGTGTGTGATCTGTCGTGGAGCAGAAGTACATTATGACTGGTCAAGGGAGGAATAAATATGGCAGAAAGAATGATCCATTTAAAACGGACCAGCCTTTATGCCAGCGGGGCCAGTCCTGTGAATATGATTCAGGCAGTATTTTATAATGAGGATATGCTGATTTATGACCTGGAAGATTCAGTACCGGCAGCAGAAAAGGATGCGGCAAGATTTCTTGTCTACAATATGCTTAAAGAGCATAGGCCCAGCGATAAATATGTGTGTATAAGAGTCAATGGGATCTATTCTGATGAGATTGACGAGGATCTGCAGGCCGCGGTGCGGGTAAGACCAGACGCTATCCGTATTCCGAAAGTAGAATATGCAAGGGAAGTACAATCTGTTTCCAGACGTATTGCTGAAATTGAACGGGAAGCCGGTGTTGAGGAAGGGAGCATTGAACTGATCTGCAATATTGAATCTTATATGGGTGTTATTAACGCAATGGAAATCGCTCATGCAGATCCAAGAATCGTGGCTATGGCTGTCAGTGCAGAAGACCTGACCGCAAGTTTAAGGGCACAGAGGACGAAAAAGGGATTGGAAGTATTTTATGCCAGGAACGCGGTCCTTTTAGCCTGTAGGTCTGCGGGGATCGATGCACTGGATATTGTGTTTAGCGATATCAACGATAAGGAAGGGCTGGAGGAAGATACGGCTCTGGCAAAGAATTTGGGCTTTGATGGAAAAACATGTATCCACCCCAGGCAGATAGATACAGTTAATTCCTTTTTTACACCCAGTATGAAGGAAATTAAATATGCACTCCGGGTACTGAAGGCTGTGGAGGAAGGTAAACGCCAGCATAAGGGCGCTGTGTCGCTGGATGGAGGTATGGTTGATAAACCCATGGAACTGCGCGCCAGGACGACCCTGGCACAGGCAGAAGCAGCAGGTATCCATGTGGAAGGGATGGTGGTTTAAATGAAAAATGCAGCGGGACGTGAAATCCCGGAGAAAGTGGGAAATCGGGTATTAAAACCATATCGGGGAGCGTACACAGAAGTCCCTTCCAACGCACCTGTAAAAACGAAAAGGACTGCGGAAAAGCATGTTTCTGGAGACAACAAGCTTCTGGGAAGCCTGAAAGAAGCTGTCCAGGCTATTGGCCTTAAGGATGGCATGACAATTTCCTTCCATCACAGTTTTAGGGAAGGGGATGAGATTATCGGACAGGTCCTGGAGACCATTCGTGATCTTGGGATAAAACATTTGAGATTTGCCCCCAGTGCTGTGGTAAATATTAAGAACCCATCCATTGTGGACTTTGTAAAGGACGGTACCATAGACCGTATTGAAGCCAGCGGAATCAGGGGGAGCCTGGGAGACGCAGTATTGACAGGGCTTATGGATGAGCCAGTGATACTTAGGACACATGGGTCCAGACCAAGAGCGATCGAGGCGGGAGAACTGGAGATTGATGCCGCATTTATCGGTGCTTCAGCAGCGGATGAGTATGGAAATGCAACCGGGCAGATCGGTCCTAATGCCTGCGGCTCTTTGGGGTATTCTTTTATAGACGCGTACTGTGCATCGAAGGTAGTGGTCGTTACAGATAATCTGGTGGAGTATCCCTGCTGTCCAGCTAGTATATCCCAGCAATATGTGGATTATGTGGTAAAGGTAGACCGGATCGGAGACCCGGAAAAAATTGGAAAAGGTGCGGCCAGAATGACAAAAAATCCACGGGATCTGATGATCGCAGAAAGGGCAGCGGATGTGATTGCGGCCTCCAGAATGTTTAAAGAAAATTTTTCTTTTCAGACGGGAGCAGGAGCTATCAGTATTGCCTGTACGAATTATCTGGCTGAGAGAATGGAAAAACGTGGGGTCAAGGCTAGTTTTGCCCTGGGTGGTATGACTGCTGCTATTGTAGATATGTATAAAAAGGGCCTGGTGCGTGTATTGGAATGCAGCCAGTGCTTCGACTCCGTGGCAGCCAGAGCTATCATAGAAGAGTCAGGGATTGTAGAAATTGATAACGCAGTTTATTCTAATCCTTTTTCTAAAGGATCTATGCTGGATAAATTAAATTTTGGTGTCTTAGCGGCTCTGGAGGTGGACACAGATTTTAATGTAAATATATTAACCGGATCCTCTGGTGAGATGATGGGAGGACTGGGAGGAGGTCCTGACGTGGCGGCTGGAGCAGATATTTCGATCGTATGTCTGCCAGTGGTCCGTGGAAGGACTCCCTCGATTACAAAACGAGTGTTTACCTTATGTACACCAGGGGAGACTGTGGCCTGTGTGATCACAGAGGCGGGGACCGCATTGAATCCGAAGCATAAGTATTACACAGAATTGAAAGAAGATTTGGAGAAGGCAGGGATGAAACTGGTGACGATCGAATATCTCCAGAGGCTGGCTGAGTCGCTGACCGGAGTGCCCAGGCCCATAGAAACTACGGATAAGGTGGTCTGTGTGGTAGAATATCGGGATGGAACGGTGATCGATGTCATACGGGAAATCAAGAAAACATTCTAAAAAAAGCCCGGGATTTTAGGATCTTAAGATCCAGAAATCCCGGGCTGTAAACGTTTACTCAATGATCAGATCCACATCCGTCTTTTCCACTACCTCGCCGATGATGGCTCCGGTGATGCCTTGGGCGGTCAGCTTTTTGCAGAGCTCCATGGCCTGGTCGCCGGGAAGGGCCACCAGAAGGCCTCCGGAGGTCTGGGGGTCTGCGATCAGATCCACCAGGCACTGCTCGGCAGAATCCATGATCCGTAAATGGGGCTTCACATAATCCATATTCCGGTAGGCTCCGGCAGGGATGATGCCCATTTCCGCCAGCTCTCTGGCTCCGTGGAGCAGCGGGAGCTTTTTGCTGAAGAGTTTTAAGGTGCTGTCGCTTCCCTCTGCCATCTCATAGGCATGTCCCAGAAGACCGAAGCCTGTGATATCGGTGCAGGCGTGGACATCCGGGAAGGTCTGGGCTGCTTCGGCTGCCTTGGCGTTCAGAGTGGCCATGGAACAGGTCATGGCGTCGTAATCCTCTTTTGATACCAGGTCTGCCTTGGCTCCTGTGGTAAGGACGCCGGTTCCCAGGGGCTTGGTGATCACTAAAAGATCCCCAGGCTGTGCGCCGACATTTTTAAGGATCTTATCGGGATGCACGTACCCAGTGACACAGAGACCGTATTTGGGCTCCGGATCCTGGATCGTGTGGCCGCCGGCGATGGTACAGCCGGCTTCCACGGCCTTGTCGTGGCCGCCCTTTAAGATCTGCCGGATCGTTTCCTTGGAAAGACAGTTGGGAACACATAATAAGTTCATTGCCACCGCCGGCTGTCCGCCCATGGCGTACACGTCGCTTAAAGCGTTGGCTGCGGCGATCTGTCCGAACTGGTAGGGATCGTCCACGATGGGCGTAAAGAAATCCACAGTATGGATGGCGGCCACATCGTCGGTGATCTTGTAGACGCATGCGTCGTCGCTGGTATCAAAACCCACCAGAAGGCGGGGATTATAAACGTTTGGAAGATCTTCCAGTATTTCTGTGAGGACACCCGGTCCCAGCTTGGCTGCTCAGCCAGACGCGGTGGTCATCTGAGTAAGGGGCAGTTCTTTTGCCATTTGTAAAAACCTCCTAATTGATCATGATTTCATCATAACACCTGGATTTTTAAAAAGCAACCGTATAGATAAACATATTTATAAATAGTTTATGTATTGAAATATGCTATTTGACAAGATTGCTGAACTAACGATAAAATAAAGGGTAGCTTATTGGGCGAAAAATACAAGCAGGAGGATTTGATCATGGCAAATGTAATCGTAAATGCAGTGGGAGACCAGTGCCCGATCCCGGTAGTAAAAGCCACAAAGGCATTAAAGGCAATGACAGAGGCAGGAACCGTTGAGGTTCATGTAGATAATGAGATCGCCGTCCAGAACCTGACCCGTCTGGCATCCAGCAAGGGCTTAAAGTCCTTTGCAGAGAAGAAGGAGGAAAAGCTGTTCATCGTGAAGATCACCTTGGACAAACCCCTGGAGGATAATGGAGCCGAAGAGGAGGCCTCCTGCGGCGTGGACAGAAGAAAAAATACAGTAGTAGCCATCGCTTCCGAGCGCATGGGACACGGAAACGACGAGCTGGGCAAGGTCCTGATGAAGGGCTTTATCTTTGCCCTTTCCCAGTTAGACGAGCTTCCCAGCACGATCCTTTTCTATAACGGCGGCGCAACCATCACAACAGAGGGTTCTCCGTCTCTGGATGATTTAAAGAACATGGAAGCCCAGGGCGTGGAGATCCTTACATGCGGAACATGCCTGGATTACTATAATCTGAAGGATAAGCTGGCGGTGGGAAGCGTGACCAATATGTACACCATCGTGGAGAAGCTTGCCAACGCAGATAAGATCATCAAGCAGTAAGGAATAACAGGAGAGTATCATGTATCAGGTGGGAATCGATATCGGGTCCAGCGCGGCCAAAACAGCAGTCATAAAAGATGGGGAGGTCGTGAAGACCTACCTTTTAAATACAGGCTTCAGCAGCAGAAAAACGGCGGAGGAGATCTACCGGATGCTGGAGAAGGACGGGATCCACAAGGATAACGCCGCCTATGTGGCTACGGGCTACGGACGGATATCGGTTCCCTATGCCGACAAATCCGTAACGGAGATCACCTGCCACGGAAAGGGAGCCTGGCACCTGTTCGGAAGGAACGGGACGGTCATCGACATCGGAGGCCAGGATACCAAGGGGATCGCCCTGAAAAACGGCCGTGTCATGAAGTTCATCATGAACGATAAGTGCTCTGCGGGAACCGGAAAGTTCCTGGAGGTCATGACCAACCGGCTGGGACTGACCATGGAGGAGCTTTCAGACCTGGCATCCCGGGGAAACCCCATCACCATCAGCTCCATGTGTACCGTGTTTGCAGAATCGGAGGTCATCAGCCTCATCGGAAAGGGAACTCCCAGGGAGGATATCGCTTACGGCGTCATCGAATCGGTGGTCACCAAGGTGGTTCAGCTGATCTCCCAGGTGGAGGGAGACCAGTATTTCCTCACCGGCGGTCTCTGTGAAGATCCCTACGTTTTAGAACGCCTTTCCCTTGCGCTTCATGCGCCGGTGGAAAGCGTACCCCTGGCAAGATATGCCGGGGCCATCGGAGCAGCGCTTACGGCTGCCGTATAGAGAAAGGAAACATCAGAATGAATCGTGATCTGCCCAAATTATTTGATGAATTTGTAGACGCCAGAAAAAACGGCTTCCTGGCAGCCAAGGAATTTAAGGAAAACGGCGGAAAATTAGCGGGCTGTCTCTGCTCCTACACTCCCCAGGAACTCCTGGACGCCGGAAATATTGCGGCCATTGGCCTTTGCGGGACTAGCAATGAGACGATCCCGGATGCAGAAAAGGTGCTTCCCAAAAACCTGTGCCCGCTGATCAAGGGGACCTACGGCTTTGCTGTGACGGAAAAATGCCCGTATACATATTTTTCTGATATCATCATCGGTGAGACCACCTGCGACGGAAAGAAGAAGATGTACGAGCTTCTGAATGAGATCAAAGAAACGTATGTGATGCAGCTTCCCCAGGGACAGGACCGCCCCTATGCCAAGGATATCTGGTATGAGGAAGTATGTCTGTTAAAGAAAAAACTGGAAGAAAAGTTTGGTATCACCATCACAGACGAGGATCTGAGACGGGCTGTGCGGGTACGCAACGAGCAGAGAAGGGCTCTGTGCGAGATGTATGAGCTCCAGGCCCTCTGTCCTCCGCCCATGCGTGGCACAGAAATGATGCTGGCGCTGCAGAAGGGCACATTCACCTTCGATGTACAGCAGCAGATCTCCAATATCAAAGAGCTGGTGAACGAGGCTAAAGCTGCCTACGAAAGAGGGGAGCGTCCGGTGTCCGCTTCTGCCAAGAGGATCCTGATCACAGGCTGTCCCACTGGCGGTGTGATCCAGAAGGTGGGTATGGTGATCGAGAACAACGGCGGAGTCATTGTCTGCCTGGACGACTGCTCTGGCGAGCGTACCAGAAGTATGATGATCGATGAGAACGCAGACGATATTTTACGTGCTATTTCCGACCGGTATCTTTCCATCCACTGTTCCGTTATGACGCCCAACGACGACCGTCTGGAAAATACAAAGAGAATGATCGAGAAATATAAGGTAGACGGCGTGATCGAGGTGATCCTCCAGGCCTGCCATACCTTCAACGTGGAATCCCATAAGACCCGCCGGGTGGTTGAGGACGAGCTGGGTGTTCCGTATCTGAAGCTGGAGACCGATTATTCCACCACAGACAGCGGCCAGATCGAGACCCGTGTTGCGGCCTTCCTGGAAATGCTGTAAAATCAAGATGCCCTGGGGCTGCTGTAAAAGAGCTGGTTCTGAACCTCTCTTTTGCAGCAGCCCCTTTTTGCATAAAAACTATTCACAATTTCTTAAGAAGTCACGAATTGAAAAGCCCTGTGGGTTGTGGTATGATAAAATCAAGATTTTGCGAGGAGGATACGAAAATGAAGCAGACGTCCCTTGTTATCATGGCGGCCGGGATCGGAAGCCGGTTCGGCGGCGGGATCAAACAGCTGGAGCCGGTGGGGCCCAACGGCGAGATCATCATGGATTATTCCATCCACGACGCCCTGGAGGCGGGTTTCAATAAGATCATTTTCATCATCAGAAAGGATTTGGAAAAGGATTTTAAGGAGATCATCGGAAACCGGATCGAAAAGGTGGCTCCGGTGGAATACGCGTTCCAGGAGATGGATGACCTGCCGGAGGGATTTACAGTGCCGGAGGGCCGGAAAAAGCCCTGGGGAACGGGACAGGCCGTTCTGGCAGCCAGAAACGTGATCCACGAGCCCTTCCTGGTGATCAATGCCGACGATTATTATGGAAAAGAAGGATTTAAAAAGATCCACGACTATATGGTGAATGAGATGGACGAGGACGGAGACTGCTACGATATGTGTATGGCAGGCTTTATTTTGTCCAATACTTTAAGCGAGAACGGAGGTGTTACCAGGGGCGTGGCCACAGTGGATGAAAACGGGTGCCTTGCCAAGGTGACGGAAACCTACGATATTTACCAGGACGCAGATGGAATGCATGCGTCTGACAACGACGGAAATCCGGTGACTGTGGAAGCCGGGCAGCACGTTTCCATGAATATGTTCGGTCTGCCCATGGGCTTTTTAAAGGAGCTGGAGAAGGGCTTTCCGGAGTTCCTGGGAAATGTGAAGGAGGGCGACGTAAAGGCCGAGTATCTGCTCCCGGCCATGATCGACCAGTGCATCCGTACCGGAAAGGCTAGAGTCCGCGTACTGGAGACACGGGATAAATGGTTCGGAGTCACATATAAAGAAGACAAACCGGCGGTGGTGGCCTCGATCCGCAGGCTGGTGGACGAAGGCGTTTACCCGGAGAAGCTGTTTTAAATATTGAAGTGCGCTTCCCGCTCCTTCCTGCATATTATGATCCCAAAGGGATTTACAGGAAAAGGAGCGGGAACTTTTATGGAAAGGATCTACCGCGGCTATCCCCAGGCCCTCCATGCCATGGAACGGAATGGGGATCTGATGCCATACATGCTGTACCGGAGAGAGGAACAGGCAGGACGCCGGAGCGCGGCTCTGGAAAAACGCCGTTTCCGGGATCCGGAATATTTTAAGGGGCTGTATCCCCGGTCCGTCAGACGCTGCCAGAGCTTTGTGGAGGCGTGCTGTGACCGGTATGATCACCCGGGAAGTCCCATTTATGATGAATACCCGGACCGGGTACTGCTGCTGGGGATCCGGAACCGGATCCTTGAGGAGATGCGGGAACAGGGGGAGGACATGGACCAGGATCTGGTCTGGCTTCTGACACTCCAGGAGATCTTACGGCGGCGGGCAGTTAGTTAGAGGACCGGCGTACTGGATACGCCGTCCGGAAGGAAAGGCAGACAGGAAGAGAACTGAATGAAAACAGGAAAAAAAATTGCAGTGCTGGCGCTGATCTTTGTGGCGGCAGCCATCATTTATTTTGTCTGGCCCCTGGGCCGGAAGGAAGAGAATAAAGCAGGCGTCGTGTATACAGCCATGGGCGAGGCAGAGCTTCCGGTGGTGTATCCCACGGCCCTGGGACGGGAGCTGGCGCCGTTATTCGGCCACCGGGAGGAGCTGGCTGTCACGGCGGAACGTGACAGCCTCCTGGTGCTGCCGGAGGACCGCAGGCTTCCCATCCGGATCCAGTACGGAGATGAAATAGAGACACTGCAGTATGAGATCCGGACCATGGACATGACCCATCTGGTGGAGCGCACCGCGGTCACGGACTGGACTGAGGAAAACGGTCAGATAAACGCAGTTCTGCCGATCCAGAACCTTCTGGAGCCGGAGACCCAGTATCAGCTGGGGATCCAGGCGGTCCTTTCGGATGGGACCAGCGCCTGGTACTACGCCCGGATCCTGGAGACGGACAATGACCATGCGGCCCAGATGCTGGCCATGGCGGAGGATTTTTCCCAGAAGACATTCCACTACGATTCGGCCCAGGAACTGACCACCTATATGGAGTCAACGCCCAGTGCGGATAATTCCAGCTTCGGAACGGTCACCCTGAAAAACAGCTTCACCCAGATGACCTGGGGAAATCTGGGAGTGTCCCGGGGAGAAACGGTATTTGTGTCCCTTAAGGAGCTTTCCGGAGATCTGGCTAATATTGAGCTGGAATATTATGTGACCAGGGAGGCAGACGGCGGAGCCGGAGGAACGGACAGCGGGGAGACAGAGGTCTATGCGGTGACTGAGAACTTCACTTTAAAGTGGAGCAGCCAGCGGATCTATATGATGGACTATGAAAGGACCATGAACCAGCTCTTTTCCGGCAGCCGGGAGCTTTTCTCAGGAAAGCGCATTCTGCTGGGGATCTCCGACGGAGACGGGCTGTACGCAAAGAAAAGCGAAAGCGGCCGGTATACGGCCTTTGTGACCAACCGGGAGCTGTGGGCCTATGACCGGGAGGAAGGAAACAGTATCTGTATTTTTGCCTTCGGAGGATGGAACACAGACGACCTCCGGGCCGGACGGGACCGCCACGGGGTGGAGATCCTGGAGGTGTCCGATGGGGGGACTGTGGATTTCCTGGTCTACGGCTATATGAACCGGGGCGGCAGAGAGGGGTACACAGGTGTTTCCTTTTACCGTTATGAGGCAGAGTCCAATACTCTGACGGAGCAGTTTTTCCTTCCGGCCGCCGAGCCGTACAGCGAGCTCCGGCTGGATCTGGCCCGCCTAGCCCATAAGGGACAGAACGGTATTTTTTACATGTACATGGGCGGAAGCGTTTATGGGATCGATCTGAACAGCCACGAGTATGTGGTGGTGGCCTCGGGTCTGGATGAGGAACGGTTTGCGGTCAGCTCCGACGGGTCCCGGCTGGCCTGGCAGGAGGATACGGGGATCTATGACTCCAGGATGCTCCATATCATGGACCTGGATACAGGAGACAAGACCCAGATCGGAGACGGAAAGAGCGATGCGTACAGGATCCTGGGCTTTGTGGGAAGCGACTGCGTGTACGGGATCGGAGAATACGGGGATCATATCATATCCAACGGGCGCACCATGGGCTTATATCTGAAATCCCTGGATATCATCGACCAGAACATGGCCAGCGCCATGCACTACGAAAAGAGCGGAAAGTACATCCGGGACGTGGCCGTGGACGAAAGCCGGATCCACCTGGAACTGGTATCCGACCGGGACGGCGGCTTTTTCGGCGAGGCCGAGGAGGAGACCCTGGTGTGCAACGCAAAGGTCCTTCCTGGAAAGATGGACGATATCGGCTGGTATGCGTCGGATGTGAAAGGGCGGGTTTATTTTGTGCAGCTGGGCCAGGATATTTCCGCTTCCCAGAAGATCCGGACCATTTCTCCGAAAAAAACGGTTCGGGAGGAAAATAATGAGATCCATACGGAGGCTCTGGCCTCCGGCGTGGAGGAAAAGTTTTACGCTTATGGCCGGGGACAGCTCATTGGGATCTATTCCAGCTTTGCCGATGCGGCTGACGCGGCCTATGATCCCATGGGCTTCGTGACCTTTGGAAAGCACGATCTGGTGTGGGAGAGGGCCAGCCGTCCGGGCTCCTATTTCATTCGGGATCTGAATACTGCCTCCCGGAAGCTGGATCGTTACAGAACGGATTTTACGGGAACCAGCCGGAGGGAAGGCGACGCCCTTCTTCTGGATGCCTCGGGGAGCTCCTTAAATGTGGCGCTGTTTTTCGTCTGCCGGAACCAGCCGGTGCTTTTGTATACCGGGGAAGGGAGCTTTCTGTATCTGACCGGCTACGACCAGACCCATGTCCGGATCTGGGATCCGTCCGCAGCCCAGAGCATGACCATTCCCCTGGAGGAGGCCAGAGACCGGTTTGAAAGCCTTGGCAGCGACTATATCTGCTGCCTTCCGCTCTGATCCGGCAAAGGAAAATCCCCACTTTACAAATCCCGAATCTATGCTATAATTTACTAGTCGAAGTATAAGCAAATGAGAGTGTTTGCGGGAATTATAGAAATCAGACCGCTTTCCGGCGCTTCCGGAAGGCGGTACAGCGGATATAGAGGTGCAGAATGGAACAATATATTATGAAGGGCGGCAACCCCCTGGTGGGAGACGTGACCATCAGCGGAGCAAAAAATGCGGCTCTGGGAATTCTGGCGGCGTCCATCATGACCGACGAGGATGTGGTGATCGAGAACCTGCCGGATGTGAGCGATATCAACGCACTGCTGGATGCGATCCGGCACCTGGGCGCTAAGGTGGAGCGGCCCGACCGGCACACGGTACGGATCAATGCCAGGGATATCCACGCAGTGACCGTGGAAGATGAGCATATGCGCAAGATCCGCGCATCCTATTACTTCATTGGCGCACTTCTTGGAAAATATAAGAGCGCGGAGGTACCGCTTCCCGGCGGATGTACCATCGGAAGCAGACCCATCGACCAGCATTTAAAGGGCTTCCGTGCCCTGGGCTCTGACGTATCCATCATGCGTGGGGCAGTGATCGCCCATGCCATCGATCTGGTGGCCAGCCACATCTACCTGGATGTGGTTTCCGTGGGCGCTACCATCAACATTATGATGGCCGCCACCATGGCTGAGGGAGAAACGATCTTAGAGAACGTGGCCAAGGAGCCCCATGTGGTGGATGTGGCCAACTTTTTAAACAGTATGGGCGCCAACATCAAGGGAGCCGGTACGGATGTGATCCGGATCCGCGGCGTGCGGCATCTCCATGGAACGACATATTCCATCATCCCCGACCAGATCGAGGCCGGGACCTTTATGTGCGCGGCTGCGGTGACCCGCGGAGACATCACGGTGAAGAACGTGATCCCAAAGCACCTGGAGGCTATTTCCGCAAAGCTCATGGAGATGGGCTGCGAGGTGGTGGAGTTTGACGAGGAGATCCGTGTGGTGGGAAAACCGAAGCAGCGCCATATGAATTTTAAGACCCTGCCGTATCCCGGATTCCCGACGGATATGCAGCCCCAGATGACCGTGGCCCTGGCTCTGGCTGACGGCACCAGCGTGGTGACAGAGAGTATTTTTGAAAACCGCTTCAAGTACGTGGATGAGCTGTCCCGCATGGGCGCAAATATCAAGGTGGAGGGTTCTGTGGCCATTGTGGACGGCGTCAGCATGTTCACCGGCGCACAGGTGGTGGCTCCCGATCTCAGAGCCGGAGCAGCCCTGGTACTGGCCGGACTGGCCGCTGAGGGCTATACAGTGGTGGACGAGATCGGCTACATTGAACGGGGTTATGAAAACTTTGAAGAGAAGCTCCGCTCCCTGGGCGCATGCATCGAGCGGGTGGATTCTGAGAAGGAAGCCCAGAAGTTTAAGCTCCGGGTGGGCTAGGCAGGTTCCGCGTAAATTTCAAATTCCCTATTGACATTTGGAAGGGAATCGGCTAGTATATTGGCTGTAACTGTATGGCGGCCTCCGGCTGCCAGAAAACAAAATAAAAAAGTTCGTAGAATATTCAGTTTTATCCCTTATTCAGAGTGATGGAGGTACATAGGACCTGTGAAGTCACGGCAACCCCTGTTAATCGCGGCGCGAGAGGGCAGGAAGGTGCCAGCCTGAGCGAGAAATCGAGCAATAAGAGGATTTGATGGAGTAGCTTTGTCAAGTCCGCTTATGAATGTGAGCGGACTTTTTTTATGCGCGGGATACAGAAAGAGGAGCTGGCAGACAGTGCCGGCGTGCCCTGCGCGCCCCTGAAACCAGAGAGGAGAAAAAATGGAAAAGAGACTTTTTACATCTGAGTCCGTAACAGAGGGACATCCGGATAAAATGTGCGACGCGATCTCTGACGCGATCCTGGACGCACTGATGGAGAAGGACCCCATGAGCCGTGTGGCATGTGAGACCTGCGCCACCACAGGCCTTGTGATGGTCATGGGTGAGATCACCACCAACGCATATGTGGACATCCAGAAGATCGTCCGCGAGACTGTCCGCGAGATCGGCTACGACCGGGCCAAATATGGCTTCGACTGCGATACCTGCGGCGTTGTGGTCGCCATCGACGAGCAGTCTACGGATATTGCCATGGGCGTAAACAAAGCTCTGGAAGCCAGAGAGAAGACCATGACCGAGGATGAGCTGGACGCCATCGGTGCCGGAGACCAGGGGATGATGTTCGGCTTTGCCAGCAATGAGACAGAGGAATATATGCCCTATCCGATCTCCCTGGCCCATAAGCTGACAAGGCAGCTTACCAAAGTGAGAAAGGACGGCACTCTTAAATATTTAAGACCCGACGGAAAGAGCCAGGTGACAGTGGAGTACGATGAAAACGGAAAGCCGTACCGTCTGGACGCCGTTGTTTTATCCACCCAGCACGATGATGTTGTGACCCAGGAGCAGATCCATGAGGACATTAAGAAGTATGTGTTCGATCCGGTGCTTCCGGCAGGAATGGTGGACGAAAACACGAAGTTTTATATCAATCCCACAGGCCGTTTCGTGATCGGAGGACCCCACGGCGACAGTGGACTGACTGGAAGAAAGATCATTGTTGACACCTACGGCGGATATGCCCGTCACGGCGGCGGCGCATTCTCCGGTAAGGACTGCACCAAGGTGGACCGTTCCGCAGCTTATGCGGCCCGTTATGTGGCCAAGAACATGGTTGCGGCAGGACTTGCCGATAAGTGCGAGGTCCAGCTTTCCTACGCCATCGGCGTGGCCCATCCCACTTCCATCGAGGTGGATACCTTTGGAACTGGAAAGCTTTCCGATGACAGGCTCGTGGAGATCATCCGCGAACACTTTGACCTCCGCCCGGCCGGGATCATTAAGATGTTAGATCTCCGCCGCCCGATCTACAAGCAGACTGCGGCTTACGGCCATTTCGGAAGGACCGATGTGGATCTGCCGTGGGAGAAGCTGGATAAGGTGGATGTGCTGAAGAAATATCTGTAAGAACAGAATATAGAAGAAAAAGGCTCCTGGAGCCAGCCTCACAGCGGCGTTTGCCGGGGCTGGCAGACAGGAGCAGGGATACGAGCGGAGAGCCGGACGCCTTTAGGGCGGCCGGCTCTCTGTTTTACTTGTCCTGCGTATCCCTAAAAACAAAAAGGTTTGAGATCATGTTTATTTATCAAGGGATTCGTTATACATACGGTTTCTCTTTTGATGCTAAAAAGATTTATAAAGAATATCTTTTTCATTGGCCCAATGGAAGGGAAGCTCTGATTTTTTTCAGAGAAGAGGGAGTATATGAATCCCGGGAAAATTTAAATGAACAAATGACCCTAAGCAACCGGACACCGGATAATAAACTTTATCTGGTATCCTCCAATGACTGGAATCTTCCTCAGACAGAAAATGCTTACCGATGGTTTCTTGAAAAACTGACCTTCTTGATGGATGAAGAACCGACCGCCTCAGAAACAGTTGCACAGATTGTCGGCAGCAATGATAAGAAGGCTCGTATTCTAAAGGAACTGCTGCTTGCCGATCTTGGAATCATCGATGTTGCGATCAAGAATAGTTCGGGAAAGGCACCGGTTATCACAACAACACACCGGATTATTAATGAGAATGGGACAACAGAATATTTCCATCTTTTTATGGAGCCGAAGTCTGCCGGTACGCAGCATTTTTTTCCAGGATCGGGGGATGGCTTCAGGCGCTTGAAAATGGCGCGCTTTTGGCCGTTGATGAAATTGAAGACAGCCTTCATCCTCTCTTGACCAGGCGGCTGATCGAAATGGTGCAGGATAAGGCCATCAACACAAAGGGAGCGCAGTTGCTTTTTACAACCCATGACGCCATGCTGCTTGACTTGAATTTTTTCCGCAGGGATCAGATCTGGTTTGCAGAAAAAAATGACAGGACATGTGCAACCGAGCTGTACTCTCTGGCTTCTTTTTCTCCAAGAAAAGGAGAAAATGTGCGGAAGGGGTATCTCCAGGGGAGATTTGGCGCAATTCTTTTTATTGGAGGTGATACCAGATGAGTAAGATGAGAAAAGAGTATGATCCCAACAAAGCTATGCGGCGTAAGCGTAAACCGGTCGTTTGTATCATCTGTGAAGGGAAAGAGACAGAGACGCTTTATTTTAAGCACTTCCGTTCACGGAATTGCCTGGTGGACATTATACTAATTTCGTCGAAACACAAGGCAGCTGAACATTTGGTGAAGCATGCAAAATCTTTGATTTCCCAGGCGGACTATTATCCCAAAGACGGAGATCAGCTTTGGTGCGTATTTGATTGTGATGATAATAAAGATTCTGAGCTCCAGGCGGCGGTTTTGTATGCAGAAAAGCACGGATATAAACTCGCATACTCGAATCCGGCCTTTGAATACTGGTATCTGCTTCATTTTGAAAAAAGGAATGGATATTTGAAGGACTCTGCTGCGGTGATCGAGATCCTAAAAAACAAAGGGTATCTGGAGAATTACGGGAAAAGCGTGGATGTTTTTGAAGAATTACAGGGGAATCAGGAAGAGGCTATTCAATATGCAAAAGAGTGGGTGGGGAGGTTGGGCAGAGACCATATTGCCGTAATCTGCCGTGATAGCAACCCGGTAACCACGGTCTATGAGTTAGTTGAGTTTTTGAATAGTAAGAGAGTATAAAATCACCTTTACAGAAGTTATGGCAGATGGCTGTCACTTCAACGATGGAAATTCGTTGAGTGACAGCTTTTTTGCTGTATTGGATATTTCCAGGTATTTCCTTTTTCTTATCTAATCTGCAGCAAGAAATAGTTTTTTATATATTGTCCTTTGTTTGTAGAAAGCGTACACTTGTTTATTACTATGGGGGGGTAAGGGATCCTATAAATTCTGATTTTTAATTTATATTTTAAAATAAATTTGTTATTCGACATTAATATATAGAAAAGCATTATCATTCGACAGAGATATTTAAAAATCCAATTTAACTTATCGATAAAAGTATGATAACCTGTATGAGGTTCGCGTTCTTCATAGAGAGGAAAGGCATTAGCCAATACGGCATGGAGGAGTGCCGGGCGGACAAGATTATTATAAGGAGAAGAGAGGTTATTATGAGAAGGAAAGGATTATTACTGGCAATGACTGCGCTCATGGCAGTATGTATGACTGCATGTGGAAAAGGGGAAGGCACATCCGGGGATGCTGGAAAAAAGACCGAGGCCGCCAAAGAGGATGAGATTGGAACGGTGATTGTTGGAATCGACGGTACGTACCCGCCGTTTAACTATATGGGCGATGACGGAGAGCCTACAGGCTTTGAAATTGAAATGATCCAGGAAATCGGTAAACGGGCAGGGCTTGACATCAAGCTCCAGACGGTTCCCTGGGACGGCGTTTTCGGACAGCTGGATGCAGGCAAGATCGATACGTATGCCTGCTGCATTTTCCCAAATGAGGAAAGACAGGAAAAATATCTTTTTTCCAGGGAGTATATTTATGATGAAAACAGGTTCATTGTAAGAGAAGGGGACGGAGGTCTCTATAAGACATATAAGGATCTGGAGGGACATAAGATCGGCGTTGCAGGGGGTGGAAATTCGATCTTGGCTGTGGAAAAGCTTCAGGAAAGAGAGAATCTGAATTTTGAGATCGTTGCATATAATAACGAAAATTATGTAAATGACCTGGCGCTGGGCCGGTTGGATATTATTTATAAATCCCCGGTATCGGCCATGGTAGAATCCAAGTCCCTGGGCGTGGGATTTGAAGTGGCGGAATGCCCGACTGTGGAAGAGGCTTCCTGTGCGCTTCCCTGGAGAAAGGATGATGCCAGATCTGAAAAAATCTGTGAAATGTTTTCAAAGGCAACCCAGGAAATGATCGACGATGGAACAATGAAGGAACTCTGTGATAAATGGCTGGAGATTGACGTAACTGCATATGACCCGCTGCTCCAGTAGGAGAAAAAGGGTGTCCGTTTATAATGGACATCCTTTTTTGAAATTCATGCTATGTTTTGCAGGAGGAAATATTTGTGAAAATTGATTTACTTTATGCATTAGAGAAAATGCCGCAGATTCTTTCATACATCCATGTAACCTTATGGATCTCCATTTGTTCCATGGCTCTGACACTGGTATTTTCTTTGGTTATTACGATCATACGGTATTATAAGATCCGGATCCTGACGCCAATAGTAAATATTTATATTGATATTTTCCGTGGTACTCCTTTGCTTACCCAGATGTTTTTTATCTATTACGGGCTTGCCCAGATCTTTACAGTGTTCCGCGATATGCAGCCCATTACAGCATCAATCCTTGTCCTGGCGCTGAATGCATCGGCTTATACGACAGAAAATATGCGGTCTGCACTGGAATCGGTTCCCAGGGGACAGACAGAAGCAGGACTTGCAGTTGGAATGACAAATCTGCAGGTGATGTGGCACATTGTTCTTCCGCAGGCAACGAAGGTAGCAGTTCCGGTGCTGGCCAACGATTTTATTGCATTGCTGAAAAATTCGTCCATGGCGTTTACACTGGGAGTCAGAGAAATCATGGGAGAGGCTTCCCTGGTGGGAAATGCAGGCTTCCGGTTTTTTGAAGCATATCTGGATGCGTTCATCTTGTATTTTGTCCTTTCAAAAATAATCAGCTTTGGACAGAAAAAGCTGGAAGAACGGTTTCATTTACAGGGGAGGTCAGCATGAACAGTATGATCAGTGTCAAGGGACTGGAAAAACAGTTTGGAGAATTAAAGGTTTTAAAAGGAATCGATCTGGAGATCAATGAGGGGGAAGTGGTGGCTGTCATTGGGCCTTCAGGAACCGGAAAGTCCACGCTCCTCCGGTGTCTCAATTTCCTGGAAATTCCTGACAAGGGATCGATCCGTATCGGCGATGTGGAGATCCATACAGAGAGGTATCATAAAAAAGAGGTATACCAGCTTAGAAAACAGAGTGCTATGATTTTCCAGAATTTTTGTCTTTTTGCCAATAAGACAATTCTGGATAATATTGCCCTGGCTCCGGAAATCGTTAAAAAAAGAGGAAAAGAGGATGCGCGGAGGGAGGCTTTGGAGATTCTGGAAAAGGTAGGCCTGGCAGATAAGGCAGAATCTTATCCGGCTACACTTTCGGGCGGACAGCAGCAGAGGGTTGCCATTGGACGGGCGATGGCTTTAAAACCGAAGGTGCTCCTGTTTGATGAACCTACCAGTGCTTTGGATCCATATCTGGTGGGAGAGGTACTGGGGGTGATCAAGGATATTGTACGGGAACACAATACAACTATGCTTATTGTGACCCATGAAATGGCCTTTGCCAGAGAGGTGGCAGACCGGATCATTTACATGGACAGCGGGTACATCGTAGAAACAGGTACACCGGAACAAATATTTAATAATCCAAAAGAGGAACTGACAAAAAAGTTTTTAATGCATTGTAAGGATGTGGGATGACCATGAAAGATACATATTATTTTGATGAACCCATAAACCGTATAGGGAGCGGATCGTATAAGTGGGATACTGAAGGAGAGGGAGGAAAAAGAATTCCTCTGGGAGTTGCGGACACAGATTTCCGCTGTCCGGATCCGGTGATCCGGGCTGTGTGCGAGAAAGCAGAGTTTGGAATATATGCATACCATGAGTTCCCGGAAGAACGGTTCCAGAGTGCTGTTGCCGGATGGTATAGAAAGCGGTATGGAATTTCTCTGGAGCAGGAAGCTGTCTGTCATTCCCAGGGAATCATGACAGGAGCTCTGTGGATGCTGCTTCTGGCATTGACGGATCCAGGAGATACTGTGATCATCCAGGAGCCGGTATACCATAATTTCCGGATCATCACAGAAAATATGGGAAGAAAGGTGATCAGCAATCATCTTCTTTTTAGAGATGGGAGATATGAGATGGACTGGGAGGATCTGGAAGCAAAAGCGGAGGACCCCAGTACCCGGATGCTTTTGATCTGTAATCCTCATAATCCGGTGGGGAGAGTCTGGACAAAGGAGGAGTTGTCCAGACTATGCAAAATATGTGAAAAGAATCATATTTTAATCGTCAGCGACGAGATGCATGGAGATATTGTTTATAAGGGACATGTTCATACGCCTGTTTTTTCCATACCGGGTGCTGAAAAATTCTCTATTGTAATGAGCGGGCCAGGGAAGACATTTAATCTGTCTGGATTTTATTCTGCCTATGTGGTGATCCAGGAGCCGTCCATGAGACGCGCGTACGAGAAAGTATATCATCAGTTCCATTTCGACCATAATTTTATGGGGACAGAGGCATTGATCACAGCTTATAATGAGTGTGAGGATTATGTAGACCAGCAGAACGAATATTTTGCAGAAAATATCCGGATTACGAAAGAGTTTCTAGGAGAACATATACCAGAGCTGCATATCATAGAACCGGAGGGCGGTTATCTCCTGTGGATGGACTGCAGGAAATGGGGACTTCCACAGGAAGAGCTTCTCGGCCTGTTTGCCGGGTGGGGAGTACAGCTGAATGACGGGAGTATGTATGGAACCGGGGGAAACGGCTTTTTAAGAGTCAACATAGCGACGCAGCGGGAGGTGCTTCTTCGGGCACTGGAGTGTATAAAAGCTGGATACGATCAGTGGAAAAAGAATATCTAGTATAGATCACAGCCATATTTTAAGGGCGCTGCCTGTTTTCTGGCAGCGCCCGTTGTCTACTTTGTTTTCCTATTCTGTATCCATCATCCCAGGCGTCCCCGCCAATTTCCCCGCCCAGGAAAAAAGCTGCTCCGACATGGCATCAAAGGCAACCGCTTTTCCGCCCTTCAGTTCCATAAAGGTCTGGAGAACGGCGTTTTCCTCTGGGGGCAGGACAGACACCAGCTCCGCCATATGTCTTACATAAACTCCGGTCCGCTGGAAGTGGACCGCCTGGAGGACAAAGGAGGCGGATTTATAGAGTCCCTTTAAAATATCCTCATTTTTTTCATACAGCATATTGTGGACGCAGCCGTGGTAGACGCCGCAGGCGCCGGACTTTATGGCCCGGGCTATATCGGCGCTGGTGACGGAGGAGAGCACCTGGTCCAGGCTTCCTCTGATGGGGGTGGTGTCGCGGCAGAACTGGAAAAGCTCCGAGGGCTCCCAGTTTTCCAGCTCCTGCTTTCCGGACAGGAAGCCGCAGATAAGCTCCCGGCAGGGGAGGGTATCCAGCATGGCGTCATAGGTGCGGATATCGCTGACGGAGAGCTGGTCCAGGATCACCACCATATCAATGTCACTGGATTCTGTGGCTTCCCCGCGGCCGTAGCTCCCCTGGAGTCCGGCAAACCAGACACGGTCCGGAAAGGCCTGATCCAGGGCAGCCATATATTCTTTGATAAATTCAGTTATTTCAATCATTTCATTTAATTCCCTTTTTTAAATTCCGGGAGCCTTTCCCATTCCTTCTGGTATGCCACATCTCCATTCTTTATGACAGTCTCCACCAGGTTGATACCCGTATGGTAGGGCATAAAGTGGATGGACGGGTATTTTAAGATGACCACATCGGCTTTTTTGTCCTTTTCCAGGCTTCCGATGGAATCGGCGCGCCCAAGGGCTGCGGCCCCGTTGATGGTGAGGGCCGTGATCACTTCCTCAATGGACATATTCATATAGATGCAGCCCAGGGCTGTCAGAAGGGGGATGCTGTTGGTAAAGCAGCTTCCGGGGTTCAGATCCGAAGCCAGGGCCACGGCGCAGCCGGAATCGATCATCTTTCTCGCCGGAGCGAAGGGCTCTTTTAAGCAGAAGGCGGTGGCCGGCAGCAGCGTACTGATGACGCCAGCCTCTGCCATCTGGCGGATCCCCTCGTCAGAGGCCTTTAAAAGGTGGTCCGCAGAATATGCGCCGGTGCGGGCGGCCAGCTCCGCGCCACCCAGGGAGTTCATTTCATCTGCATGGACCTTCAGCCTGAAGCCCATTTCCTTTGCTTTGGTCAGATAGTATTCGGAGTCCTCGATGCCGAACACGCCCTTTTCACAGAAGATATCGGCAAACTCTGCCAGTCCCTCCTCCTTGACCACAGGCATCACGTCCTGCAAGAGCATATCGATGAATTCCCGTTCCCTTCCCTTATACTGGGGCAGAACGCTGTGGGGGCCCAGGAAGGTGGTCACGATATCCACCGGATGGGAGGCGTCCAGCTCCTTCATGGCCCGAAGCTGCTTTAATTCCGTATCCCGGTCCATACCGTAGCCGCTTTTTCCCTCAACGGTGGTCACGCCGAATTCCAGCATCCGGTTCATCCGTTCCCTTCCCACAGAAACCAGCTCCTGGATGGAGGCGTCCCTGGTGGGGCCCACGGTGGCGTTGATGCCGCCGCCCCGCTCCATGATGGACATATAGGTGTCGCCCTTTAAGCGCCAGGAAAACTCCTCGGCCCGGTAGCCGCCGAAGATAAAGTGGGTGTGGGAATCCACAAAGCCCGGAAGAACGGTTTTTCCGGAGGCGTCCAGGACCGTATAGCCGGAAGCGGTTTCCGTACATGCGGAGCCCTCTTCAAAGCCTGCCAGAAGATCCAGCTCCTCTGTGGAGCCCACAGCAAAGATCCGGTCGTCATGGATCAGAACGCCACCATTTTTTATAAGACCGATATCGGCCATTTCCGTGCCTTTTTTTGGAGCAGAGCCCCGGCAGGTCACCAGCTCGGAGGCGCGGCGGATATAAAGTTTTTTCATATAGCTTCCTACTTTCTCTGCAAAGGAACCGCCGGATCCGTTCCCAGGCGGTTCCGGCCTGGGCAGAAGGCTGCTCAGGCCGGGGCAGTATGGTTATTTACATGCGTTGTTAAATACGCGCTCGATCAGCTCGTCATCGGCGATATAGGGCATTGTGATGGCATCGGAGCCGGCAAACTTCTTATTATATTCGGCCACGGTCGCGATGGAGTGCTCGTTTCTTGCCCAGCTTCTTCTGGAAACGCCCACCATGGTATCCCACGGAATGGCCTCGCGGATGATCTGGTCCGTGAGCTCGGAGCCGTCTAAGACAAGGCCGAAGCCGCCGTTGATGGCCTTTCCGATGCCGGTGCCGCCGCCGTTGTGGAGAGCCACAAGGGTCATGCCGCGGGCTGCGTTGCCTGCGTAGCAGTGGGTCGCCATGTCGGCTGTGAAGTTGGAGCCGTCATAGATATTGGAGGTCTCCCGGTACGGGGAGTCGGTTCCGCCGGTGTCGTGGTGGTCACGGCCCAGCATCACCGGTCCGATCTCTCCGTTCCTTACCATTTCATTGAATTTTAAAGCGATGTCCCGTCTTCCCAGGGCGTCCTGGTAGAGGATCCGGCACTGGGTCCCCACCACCAGCTGGTTCTTTTCCGCATCGCGGATCCAGATCCAGTTGTCCCGGTCCTGGAAGCGGCGGCTGGGATCGATGATCTCCATGGCCGCATGGTCGGTCTTGATAAGGTCCTCATGTTTTCCGGACAGACAGCACCAGCGGAACGGGCCGTAGCCGTAGTCGAATAACTCCGGTCCCAGGATGTCCTCCACATAGGACGGGAAGATGAAGCCCTCGGAGGTATCCACGCCGTTTTTGGAGATTTCTTTATTTCCGGCGTCAAATACGGCCTTCATGAAGGCGTTGCCGTAATCGAAGAAATAGGAGCCCCGTCCCACCAGCGTCCGGATCATATGGAAGTGGGTGGTCAGGGAACGGTTGACCAGCTCGCAGAATTTTTCATGGTCATGGTCCAGCATCTCGGTCCGCTCCTCAAAGGTCAGGCCCTGGGGGCAGTAGCCGCCGTCGTAGGGAACGTGACAGGAGGTCTGGTCGGAGAGCAGGTCGATATGGATGTTGTTGTTTACGGCGTATTCCAGCAGATCCACGATATTTCCGTGGAAGGCGATGGACATGGGTTCCTTTTTGTCCATATAGGTCCGGGCGGTGCGGAACGCCTCCTCCGGAGACTCGCAGATCATTTTTACCCAGCCCTGGCTGTGGCGGGTCTCGATCCGGGAGGAATCCACCTCGGCGATGATGCCTACGCCGCCGGCGATCTCAATGGCCTTGGGCTGTGCGCCGCTCATGCCGCCCAGTCCGCTGGTGACGAATAAGTGGCCGGCCAGGTTTCCTTCTGCGGGAACGCCTAAGAATTTACGGCCTGCGTTTAAGAGGGTATTGAAGGTACCGTGGACGATGCCCTGGGGTCCGATGTACATCCAGCCTCCGGCAGTCATCTGGCCATAGGAGGAGCAGCCCATGGCCGTTGCCTTGGCCCAGGTCTCCGGGTTATCGCCCTCGCCTACCATAAGGCCGTTGGTGATCACCACTCTGGGGGCCTGCTTATGGGAGTGGAAAAGGCCCAGGGGATGGCCGGACATCACCACAAGGGTCTGCTCGTCGGTGAGGACCTCCAGATATTTTTTCAGGAGCTGGTACTGCATCCAGTTCTGGCATACCTGTCCGGTCTCGCCGTAGGTTACAAGCTCATAGGGATAAAGAGCCACGTCATGGTTTAAGTTGTTGTCGATCATCACCTGGAAGGCCTTGCCCTGGACGCAGTTTCCCTTATATTCGTCGATGGGCTTTCCGTAGATCCGTTCCTTTGGCATAAAGCGGTAGCCGTAGATCCGGCCGCGGGTCAGGAGCTCTTCCATAAACTCCGGAGCCAGGGCCTCATGGAGCTCCTCAGGTACATAGCGGAGGGCATTTTTCACAGCCAGCTTCTTTTCATGGTCGGAGAGGGTCAGGTCGCGCATCGGAGCGCGGCGGATCCCTTCCTTAAATACGGGATATTCCGGAAGAACCGGATCCAGCTTGATGGTCATAGCAGCGCCGATCTCTTTGTTGGTCATATGCATTCTCTTCCTTTCTCTTTATAACAGAAACGTCTTAGTCTTTCTAAAATCTGCGGAACTATTCAGTTACTTAGAGTATATCATCGGAGAGTCAAAAAAACGTCAATAAGCTGGAATAGTTGACAGTTTTTTAGACGTTTTGTATACTTAAAGGCAGAAGAAACCAGCAGCCGTAAGGGAACTGCGGCAGTACAGCCGCATGGGAAAGTGAGGGGATACGGTGAAAAAAATTGAAATACGCCTGTTTGGGACTCCAGCCATTCTGGCAGACGGGGAACCGGTGGGCTTTCCATATAAAAAGGTGGAGGGCTTTCTCTATTATCTCTGCGTGAAAAAGCAGATCACCAGAGAGGAGGCCATCTGTCTTTTATGGGGGGATGAGGATGAGGCCAGCGGAAGGAAAAAGCTGCGGGACGCCATTTACCAGGTACGGAAAAAGCTGGATAGGGATATTATCCTGACCGCAGGCCATACGGGGATCGCCCTGAATCCGGCCTGTCCGGTGTCCATTGACTGGGACCATGTGAAAAAGGGCCATCTGGGGGAGCAGAAGCCGTTCCTGGAATATTTTTACATAAAGAAATGTCTGGAATTTGAAGAGTGGGTCGGCGGGATCCGGGCCATGCAGAGCGAGGAATCGGTTAAAAATGCCTCTGGAAAATTCCGGGAGGCCCGGGAAAAGGGGGATATGGAGGCAGTCCAGAAATACGGCTCCCTTCTTATTAAAGAGGATCCCTATGATGAGGAGATCTACTATGAGCTGATGAGCATTTATGCAGAAAACGGCGATTATATCATGGCCATCCGTCTGTACTATGACCTGGAAAAGTGTCTGAAGGAGGAGATGGGGGTGGAGCCGTCCAGGAAGATTCGGGAGCTGTTCCAGCGGGTGTTCCATGTGAAGGAGCATATGAAGGCTGTGGGAGGGCCGGCGGATCTGCCCTTTGTGGGGAGGAAAAAGGAATTATTTTCCGTCAGTGAATTTTTGGAATGGGATCCGGCTGACCCGGTGAACTGTCTGGTGGTAGTGGGAGAAGAGGGCGTCGGAAAAACGGCGTTTCTGGAAAACGGTCTCCGGCTGGCCTCCTCCAGACAGATGGTGACCTTAAAAAGCTCCTGCTACCGTCAGGGAACCGATTTTTTCCTGAATCCCTGGAGCGATATCTTACAGGAGCTGCGCCAGATCCAAGAAAATGGAGGCCCCGGGTTTTTAAAGACCGGGGACGAGGAGCGCCTGTCCATGATCCTAAAGCTGGAAAATGCCGGCGGTCCCGACAGCCGCCGTCTTACCTATTCCATGATCGAGCGGGAGATCATGGAGCTGTTTTCCCGTCTTACCCGGCGGTTCCGGGTCCTGCTGGCCTTTGACGACGTCCAGTGGATGGACCGGATGAGCCTCCAGCTTTTGAACCGGCTTCTGGGAAGCGCCTCCGGGGCCGGAATGGCAGTGATGTGTACTTGCAGCAAAAATGGAGAAATGGATGTGATGACGGCCCTGGAGCCTCTGGTTCGGGAGGACCGGATCGCCGTGATCCGGCTGGAGCCCTTTACAGAGGAGGAAACGGAGGAGATCCTGCGGCGGGAGCTTCCGGAGGTGGCAAAGGAGGCGGGGAAATGCCGGTCTATCTATAAGACCACCGAGGGAAACGCCTTCTTCCTCCGGGAGATGATCAACCTGATCCGGAAAAAGGGGTTTACCCTGGAAAAATCCGCCAAGACCAATCTGGCCATCCAGACCCGGCTGTCGTCGGTGGGGACCAGGGAGCGGGAGGTCCTGGAATGCATGTCCGTGTTTCCGGAAAAGATCGGTATTGAGGAACTGGAATATCTGATGAAGGGGACTGACCGGCTCACACTCTTAAAGCGCCTGGAGCGCTTGTCCGAGGCATATTTGATCCAGGAGGTGCTGGTGGGCTGGAACGTGTATTATAAATTCAGCCACCGCCTGTTCCAGGAGTACGTGTACGAAAAGCAAAGTAACGGCAAGACCCTCCAGTACCACCGGATGCTGGCGGAATATTATGGGAGCCAGCCGGACCGGGGCTTCCGGACCCTGGCCCTGGCGGCCTATCACTATGAAAAGTGCCATGACCAGGTCCAAGCGTACCGCTATCAGATCTATTATCTGAAGGAGTTTTACACGGTCATCAACGAAAACTTCCCGGTGCTCCACAGTCCGATGCCGGAGCAGGGCGATGATTTCGGCGTCATGACCGGGGCAGAGCGGATGCTGGAGCTGGCGGAGCAGGTCATCGGCTTAAAGGACGATTCCCCCATGATCCGGCAGATGAAAATGGAAATGCGCTACATCAAGGGACGGTATGAGATCGCCATGGGCGAGTATGACCGGGGAAATGCCGACATTAACTGCAGCATGGCCCTGGCTCTGGGGCTGGGTGACGACGAGGCTTACCTGGCATGCTTAAAGCAGCAGATCTTCTGCGGGATCCAGACCGGGAATACGGAGCTGGTGGAGGAGCTGGTGGAGCACGGACTCCGGTGCCGCGGCGGAGAGAAAAAGGACGAGTACGCCACCCTCATGCGGTTAAAGGGGCTCTGCTATATGCAGAAGGGAAAGTATGACGTGGCAGAGACCATGCTGCTCCAGGCGTTATCCCTGTTTGAGGAGCTGGACCATGAGATCTATGGGGCGGGGGTGGCTGCCTGCTACAATTATCTGGGCGACGTATACAGGAAGCAGGATCATCTGGACGAGGCCATGGCTTATTACGGCCGCGCCCTGGCCGTGGGCGAGAGCCTGGCCTTTATGAACGGCCTGGGCCAGATCTATTCCAGCATGGGCCAGGTCCACTGTCTCAGAGGCCAGTATAAGGAGGCGGCGACGTATCTGGAAAAGGCAGTGGAATGCCTGGAACGGAACGGCTACCGCTGGGGGCTGGAACGGGCCGAGGGGTGGCTGGCGCTCACCTGTATCAAGACGGGCGACCGAAAGAGAGCCAGAGAGCATTACAGAAAAGGCAGGGAGATCTCCGATAAGATCCGGAACCCGGAGACCGAGCGGCTGCTTTCTGAGGTGGAGAAACGGCTGGAGAATCGTCTGACATATTAGCATGATAAAGCGAAAGAGTTTGACGCTTTTTGGACGTTTTTTGTGTATAATAGACCCATATCAGACTGGAACTGGAAAATTTTTCAGCAAAATCACATAAGGAGAGGTAGCATATGCAGAAAGTTGTAATCACAGGCCATGACCTGACCGTGGACCAGATCATCGCCGTATGCCGCGAGGGCGCAGAAGTCGTTTTATCGGATGAGAGCAGAGAGAAGATCCTGGCCTCCAGACAGGTGGTCAACGAGCTGGTAGATGAAAGGAAGGTCGTATACGGGATCACCACCGGCTTCGGAAAATTCAGTGATGTGGTCATCTCCCAGGATGAATGCAAGCTGCTGCAGAAGAACCTGATCATCACCCATGCGGTGGGCGCGGGAGATCCCTTTAAAAAGGATATTGCCAGAGGGATCCTGCTGCTCCGTGTCAACAGCCTGTCCAACGGCTTTTCCGGCATCTGCCTGGAAACCGTGGAAACCATGATCGCCATGTTAAATAAAGGCGTGACTCCGTTTATTCCGGAAAAGGGCTCCCTGGGCGCGTCCGGAGATCTGGCCCCTCTGTCCCATATGGTCCTTCCCATGATCGGTCTTGGAATGGCCTGGTATGAGGACGAGCTGCTGCCAGGCGCCGAGGCCATGGAACGGGCCGGGATCCCGGTGATCGAGCTGTCTGCCAAAGAGGGACTTGCTTTAAATAACGGGACCCAGGCCATGACCTCCGTGGGCGCCCATGCCCTTCATGACGCCATTACGCTCTTAAAGACCGCCGATATTGCCGCTGCCTTATCCTTTGAGGCCCAGAACGGCGTTGTGGACGCCCTGGACGCAAGAGTCCACCAGGTACGCCCCCATGCAGGCCAGATGGCCACAGCCAGAAACCTGTTAAAGCTCCTGGAGGGAAGCAAAAACACCAGCCGCCAGGGAGAGATCCGCGTACAGGACGCCTATTCCTTACGCTGCTGTCCGCAGATCCACGGAGCCAGCAAGGACGCGGTCAACTATGTAGGAGGCCGTGTGGATATTGAGATCAATGCCGTTACGGATAACCCGCTGATCTTCCGCGAGGACAGGAGCGGGATCTCCGGAGGAAATTTCCATGGACAGCCCATGGCTTTAAGCTTTGACTTCTTAAAGATCGCGGAATCTGAGCTGGCCGATGTTTCCGAGCGAAGGATCGAGCGTCTGGTGAATCCGGCGTACAGCGGCCTTCCGGCCTTCCTGACCCCCAACGGCGGTGTAAACTCCGGCTTTATGATCGTCCAGTATTCGGCTGCCGCCCTGGTTTCTGAGAATAAGGTACTGGCGCATCCGGCCAGCGTGGACAGCATCCCGTCCTCCGCAGGCCAGGAGGACCATGTGAGCATGGGAACCATCGCCGCGAGACAGGCCGGCGAGATCGGACGCAATGTGCGCCGTGTGCTGGCCATGGAGCTGATGGTGGCCTGCCAGGGTATCGACATGAGAGGAAACAAGGGGCTTGGAAAGGGAACCCAGGCAGCCTATGATCTGGTCCGCAAATGCGTGGCCCGTCTGGATGAGGACCGGGAGCTTTATGAGGACATCAACTACTGTGAAAGGATCATCGAGGACGGTTCTCTGATCCGTGCCGTTGAGGAAGCTCTGGGAGCAGAGATCGAGTATTAATATGGATATGGAAGTAAAAAAGATCGGAAGAGATGCGTGCCGCGTCTCTTCCTGGTCCGGCGGGACCACCACCGAGCTTTCCATCGCGCCGGAAAACGGGGATTACCAGAGCCGGGACTTTCTGTGGCGCTTAAGCTCTGCCACGGTGGAGCTGGAGGAGAGCGTTTTTACGCCGCTGCCGGATTTTGACCGGATCATCCTGACCCTTGAAGGGGAGATGGACATATGCCACGACGGGGGCTCCTGGATCCATCTGGAGGAGCTTTCGCCCCACCGGTTTGACGGGGCCAGTGAGACCAGAAGCCGGGGAAGGGTGACGGACTTTAATCTGATGTTAAGGAAGGGAGCCTGCACCGGAGAGCTGGAGGCGCTTTCTGGTTCTGGAAGCGGGAAGCTGGAGGATGCGTATGCGGTCCTGTTCTTTTACTGCCACGAGGGCCGGATGGAGCTCCTGGTTCCCGGGAGAGAACCGGTCCGGCTGGACGGGGGACAGGGACTCCTGCTGCGGGGACTGCCTTCCGGGAGCCGGATCGCCTATGAAATGGGCCCCGGGACCCGGGCCGTGAAGGCAGAGATCCACGAAAAATGGGAAAATCATAAAAATTGAAATAACAATAGAAAAACTGGAGGATGGGATCAATGGGAAATAAGCTGATCGAATGTGTACCCAATTACAGTGAAGGACGCGATCTGGAAAAGATCGAGAAGATCGTAGAGTGCTTCCGCGCGAAAAAAGGTGTGCGGCTATTGGATTACCAGACCGACCCCAACCACAACCGTCTGGTGGTCACTGTGATCGGTGAGCCGGAGCCGCTCCGCGATGCGGTGGTGGCTTCCTTTGGAAAGGCTGTGGAGCTGATCGATATGACGAAGCATGAGGGTCAGCACCCCAGAATGGGAGCTGTGGATGTGGTTCCTTTCATTCCGTGCCGCAATGCGACTCTGGAGGAGGCCGATGCCCTGGCAAAGGAAGTGGCAAAGACCGTGGGCGAGCAGTACGGGATCCCCTGCTTCTTATATGAGTCTTCCGCAACGGCTCCCCACAGGACCAACCTGGCCAGCATCCGTAAGGGCCAGTTTGAGGGAATGGCAGAAAAGATGCAGGATACAGAGAAATGGGCTCCGGATTTCGGACCGGCCGCGCCTCATCCCACCGCAGGCGTCAGCGCAGTGGGAGCTAGGATGCCGCTGGTGGCCTATAACGTAAACCTGGGCACCGACAATCTGGAGATCGCAAACCAGATCGCAAGACGCGTGAGGAACATCAACGGCGGCTACCATTACATCAAGGCCATCGGCGTGATGCTGGAGGACAGAAACCTGGCCCAGGTATCCATGAACCTGACCGATTATACAAAGACAGCCGTATACCGTGCCTTTGAGGCTGTGAAGATGGAGGCAAAGCGCTACGGCGTTCCGGTCCTGGAGAGCGAGATCGTGGGACTCCTTCCCATGCAGGCCCTGGTGGACTGCGCCGAGTATTATCTCCAGGTGGCAGGCTTTGACCCGTCCCAGATCATGGAAAACCGTCTTTTAGAGGAGGAATAGGCTGTGGCAGACTTAAAGAATTTATCGGTGGAAGAATTTGCAGCAGTGACCGGCTCCGACGCTCCGGCCCCGGGAGGCGGAAGCGTTGCGGCCTTAGCCGGCGGGCTGGGAGCCGCCCTGGCGGAAATGGTGGCGAATCTGACCATCGGAAAAGCAAAATATGCAGATGTGGAAGAAGAGATGAAGGATCTGGCGGCAGAGGGAGCAGCTCTCAGAAAGGAGCTGATCGATTCCATCCAGAAGGATACGGAATCCTTTACCGCGTATATGAACGCCCTGGGTATGCCGAAAAATACCGATGAGGAAAAGGCGGCCAGGAAGGAGGCCATGCAGAACGGCTTAAAGGAGGCGGCAAAGGTGCCGCTGGCAGTTGCAGAAACGGCCCTTAAGATCTTCCCGGTGGCCGGGGCTGTGGTGGAAAGAGGAAACGCCAACGCCGTGACAGACGGGCTGGTGGCTTCCATGATGGCCAGGACTGCGGTTCTTGGCGCGCTCCTGAATGTAAAGATCAACCTGGGCTCCATCAAGGACGAGGCGTTTGTGGCCGATATGGCGGCAAAGGTGGCAGAGCTGGAAAAGGCAGCCATGGACGGAGAAAAGGCGGTCATGGAGCTTTCGGCATTGACCAGGAATCTGGTGTAAAAAATACGAATATTAAAAAAATAGAAGACCCCGGAGGCTTTTCCTGCATTCCGGGGCCTTCTTTCTGTCATTTTTTATAATAGTTTTATAAATAAGGTGGGAAAGTATGGTATAATGTCTGTAAAACAGACATTATACCATCGCGCATCTGGTTTCTGCGTCCACCGCAGAAAGCCAGGCGCCCAATTCCCCCGGAGGGGTACTATGTCTGGAGGACATGGTATAATGTCTGAAAAACGGAATTTATACCATGGGGAGTGGCGTTTCTGAAGATACATAAAAAACTTA
>CAJMRM010000038.1 GCA_905215775.1 uncultured bacterium | reverse complement strand
CGTTTCGTGCTTTTTTCTTTGTTAAGGAAGCCTTGATTTATAGGGCTTCCTTTTGTGGTTTATGGATCAGGATCTTACTGGCCTGAGCCCGTCTCGGCCCGGAAAATGAGGATGGATGGTTTTAACCGCGTTTTTCTCACAGATCACGGTCCAATATCCGCGAGGGAGCCTTTAAGAAGCAGCACGCATTGAATCCATATCCTATACCGGAGACGGAAGCTCAAAGATCATGATGGTCTCCCGGGGATCGTTTTCTGGAAACAGGTCTCTGCATGGGATCTCATCGAGAAATTCCATTTCTGGAACAGAGGTGAGATATGAGAGGTAGCTGTCCGAGGGATAATAAAAAAACAGCAGTATAGACCGAGGATGCTCATAATATGAGTCCAGGATCCGGGCCATGACTTTCTGAAGAAGCTCCAGGGAAAATGGGTTGAAAAAATAGATCCGGTCAACGGAGGCGGGAACTGCATAATGTTCGGCATTGGCCAGGACAAAGGAGGATCTTCCAGAGGATACACAGGAGGTCTGGTTTTCCAGGGCTTTTTCATAAATGCGCGGATCGTATTCGACACCGATGGAGCGGCACCGGGTCTGGCAGGACAGAAAAAGTCCGACTCGGCCCTTTCCGCAGCCATAGTCCAGCAGAATATTTCCCTTACAGAGCAGGCCGGATCCCGCCAGGCGTTCCAGAACGGAATAGGGTGTGGGCTCATAGGGATACCGGTACTGGTCGGCGCTGGAGTCATCTCTTCCTGCAGTCTTAATGCGAAGAAGGCGGTCCCAGCGGAGTTCTGAAAGATCATCGTTCTGTTTTCTGCTCATAATGCTCCTCCGTTATTTCCAGTCTTTCCATATTTCCGGCTGGTACCCGGCCGTTGCCAGTCTCTGATTGCGTACAATGGGGGTTTTTATGATCCTTTGGTTTTCAAATATTTTCTCTGCCCGGTCTTCCTCGGCAAGATAGGTGACCAAAGCCAGGAGCTCCCTGTCTTTGCAGTTGGGATCGATCAGCATTTCATATCCGCCGACAGCCTGGAGAACAGATAGAAATTCGCCCTTACTCATCCCCTTTTCCTTCATGTCGATGAACTGGTACCGGATACCGCGTTCTTTAAAATACCGTTCCGCTTTTTTTGTTTCAAAATCCTTTTTTGTGCCAAAAATCTGAATGTTCATGATCGTGATCTGCCTTTCCTTCTTGATTTACAGCTCCAGTATAGCATAAGGAAGCAGAAATGTGCCAGGGAAACGCGGAGGAGCGGCTGTCATTTTAAGCCATGAAAGAGAGGTGGACGGACAGCCAGAAAGGACTGGGAAGCGGCAGGCGGCAGATCAGATCCGGAAGAACGGAGTTTTTCTTGTCATTGACAAACGGGCAGGGCGGGGATATATTGGAAACAGATTATGGTGAAAATGGAGGAAAAGGGAAAATGAGCAGATTAAATGAGTTGCTTCACCAGGCGGGCGGCATTGGAGGCAATGGGGACGGTTCCGTTACCCGGGTGGGATTTTCCAGGGAATATTTCCAGGCACTGGAGCTTTTAAAGGAAAAGATGGAGGCACTGGGAATGGAAACGGAAACGGATCCGGTGGGGAATCTCCATGGTATTCTGCCGGGGACCGATCCCCGGGAAGGCTCCATCGTCATCGGTTCCCACCTGGATACCGTCATCAAGGGCGGCCTGTACGATGGGATGCTGGGCGTGACCGGAGCCATTGAGGTGGCTGCGCGTTTAAAGGAGGAGGGACGCAGTCTGCGTCATTCCATTGAGATCTGGGGATTCAATATGGAAGAATCCAGTATCCTTGGGGGAACCTTTGGGAGCCGGTGCGTGACTGGAAAGATCGATCCGGATGCACCGGGATACAAAGAAAGGCTGGAGAAGTTCGGATTAAGCCCGGAAGCTGTCAGGAAGGCCCGACGGGACCTGGGAGACTATAAATGCTATCTGGAATATCATATTGAACAGGGAGGCAGACTGGATGCCTCGGACACCGACATCGGAGTTGTCAGCGGGATCGTCAGCGTTGTCCGATATGACGTGACGGTCAGAGGGATGAGCAATCATGCGGGAACCACCATGATGGAAGGCCGGAAGGATGCCCTGGTGGCTCTGGCAAAGCTGATCGTCGGGGCGGAAAAACGAGCCAGGGAGCTGAGCGATACGCTGGTGTTCACAGTTGGGAAGATCTCCGTTCTCCCTGGCCAGGAGAATGTGATCCCGGGCCTGGCAGAGGCCACCTTTGAGATGCGCCATATGGACAAAAGCAAGACAGACCAGTTGTTTGCAGACATTAAAAAAATGGCGGAGGAGATCACAGACTGCGAATTTGAGTTCAGCAATTCTGCGGCGAAATATTCGACTCCCTGCGATCCGCGGCTGATCCGGCTCATTGACCGAATCTGTGAGAAAAAGGACATCTGCCATGTGATCATGCCCAGCGGAGCGTTCCATGACGCAAATCCCATGGCCCAGGCGGGCGTACCCATCGGAATGATCTTTGTACCCAGCGTGAAAGGGATCAGCCACCAGGGCGCGGAATACACAGAGCCGTGCCATGTGGATCTGGGGGCGGACGTGCTGTATGAGACGGTGCTGAAGCTGGATGAAACGGGGCTGGGAGGAGATATTGCAGGAGAGCCTTCCGGAACGGGGAATGTAAAACGGGGAAGGCCGGCCTAAAAGCTGGGTAAAACTTTGGAAACGCGCTTTTTAGAGGTTGGTAAGTCCCATTGAAAACTCTTTTTTCCGATGCCATATTGAGGCCGGAAAAAAGAGTTTTTGTATTATCCTGATCAGACCATCAATATGTATTCTGTCGGCATATTCTTTCCGGAGACGGCGCATACTGAGAATGGAGCTGTTTATGAAGGAAGGAGAAGATGAAATATGAGAGATCATACGGTATGTCTTTTAAAGGAATGTGATTCCGGATGCAAGATGGCCCTGGACAGCATGGCCCAGATCAAGGGCTATGTTTCGGACCAGAAGCTGAAAAATACCATAGATGGGTATGAGAAAAAGCATCAGGCCATGGAGGAAGAGGCGTATAAGCAGCTAAAGGGCCTGGGAGAGGACGGAAAGGAACCGGAGATGATGGCAGCGGCATTTTCCCGGATGTCCACAGGCATGAAAATGCTCATGAAGGACGATAACCGCCAGGCGGCAAAGATCCTGATGGACGGATGCAGCATGGGGATCCAGTCCATCTGCGGCTTCCGGAACCAGTATGCGGGAGCTTCTAAGGAAAGCATGGATCTGGCGGACCGGCTGGTCCGGACGGAGGAAGCCCTTCGGGATGAAATGAAGGCCTATCTGTAAAAAACGGGCCGGGAAGCGGGATGAGCAGTATGATATCCCGTTTCCCGCGCTGTACATAGGCTGGCTGATCTGCCGGCCGTTTATTTTTCGTCGCATACCTGGAAGATGAAAAATTTTAAGTAAGAGGATTCGCTGTCCCCCCAAAGGATGGGATGGTCGGCGGCCTGGGTCCTGTATTCCACCTGGCGCAGGCGCTTGTGGACGTTTCCGGCGGCTTCCCGGATGGTCTTCGCGAAAAGCTCCGGAGTCATAAAGTGGGAGCAGGAGCAGGTGGCCAGATAGCCGCCGTCCTTTACTAATCGCATACCGCGGAGGTTGATCTCCCGGTATCCCTTGACGGCGTTTTTGACAGAGCTCCTGGATTTGGTAAAGGCAGGGGGATCCAGGATCACCACGTCGAATTTTTCTCCCCGGCGTTCCAGCTCCGGAAGCAGGTCGAATACGTCGGCAGCCACGAAGCGGACCCGGTCCGATAAACCGTTTAAAGCGGCGTTTTCCGCAGCCTGGGCCACGCCCAGCTCGGAGGCGTCCACGCCAAGAACCTCCGAAGCTCCGGCGATTCCGGCGTTTAAGGCAAAGGAGCCGGTGTGGGTAAAGCAGTCCAGGACGCGTTTTCCCTTGCAGAGCCGCTGGATCGCCAGCCGGTTGTATTTCTGGTCCAGGAAAAAGCCGGTCTTCTGGCCGTCCTGGACGTCCACCATATACCGGACGCCGTTTTCCACGATCTCGACCTTTGTATCAAAGGGATCGCCGATGAAGCCCTTGAACCGCTCCATTCCCTCCTGGAGCCGGACCTTGGCGTCGCTCCGTTCATACACGCCGCGGATGGAGATCCCGTCCTCAGCCAGAACCTTCTTTAATTTCTCCAGGATCGCCGGCTTCCACCGGTCGATGCCCAGGGCCAGGGATTCCACCACCAGCACGTCAGAAAATTTGTCGATGACGATTCCGGGAAGAAAATCGGCTTCTCCAAAGATCAGGCGGCAGCTTCCTGTGTCCACAGCAGATTTTCGGTATTCCCAGGCGTTCCGTACCCGCATTTCAATAAAGTCCTCGTCCACCACTGTGTGTGGCCTTCGGGACATCATGCGGATGGTAATGGTAGAGCGGGGATTAATAAAGCCGCAGCCCAGGGGATAGCCGTCGAAATCGAAGACATTTACCATATCTCCGTTTTCAAATTCTCCTTCGATACGGTCGATCTCATTGTCATAGATCCAGAGCCCTCCGGCTTTTAAAGCCCGGCCCTGGCCTTTTTTTATATAAACGGATGCGGATGTGTGTTCCATATGCAGAGGATCCTTTCTGTATTCTGATTTTTTATGGTAAAAAGTATAGCGGAAACCAGGGAAAAATGCAAGAGGGGACCGGGGCGGCGCCGGCTCTCGGGCTTTCGACAATGGGTGGTTCACATAGATCGGATTTTATGGTATACTTAGGTCACTTATGAGATAGGAGACAGCTATGGAAAACAGTGAGATCCGGAAGGAGATACAGGAAGAAGTATGGAGGGCGGAGAAGATCCTGGTGGGGATCGGCGCGGAATGGAAGCGCGGGGAGGAAGAACGGGAGACGCAGATCCGGAGAGCCTCAAAGGCTCTGCAGAAGCTTTTAGAGGGAAAGGATCATTTTATCATTTCCACACTGACTCTGGAGGAGCTGGCAGACAGAGGGTTTGAAAACGGGAATATGGTGGCCCCTCTGGACGTATCCTTAACGGAGGAGCAATGGAACGGATATACCGGCTGGCTGGCCGGGACCTTAAACAGGACAACGGTGCTTCTGGAACTGGGGGAGGGCTTTGCCCATCCGTCCCTGATCCGGTGGCCCTTTGAGCGGACGGCAGCCATCAACCGGAAGGCCCGTCTGTACCGCGTCCATAAAACGTTTTATCAGATCACTGAAGAACTAAAGGAAAAAGCCGCCGCCGTAAAGGCGGATTCCGTGGAATTTATGGAAGGCTTTGGGGAGGAAGAGCATGGCAGCGATCAGTAACGACTGGCTGGGGCCCATGAGCGTGGAGTTTAAAAAGCCCTATTACCGGAAGCTGTATGAGACAGTGAAGCATGAATACGAAACAAGGGAGATATATCCGGCTCCGGACGATATCTTCAACGCCTTTGCCTTTACGCCCTTGAAGGACGTGAAGGTGGTGATCCTGGGCCAGGATCCCTACCATGAGCCGGGCCAGGCCCACGGCCTCTGTTTTTCTGTAAAGCCGGAGGTGGATGTTCCGCCGTCCCTGGTGAATATTTATAAGGAGCTCCATGAGGACTGCGGCTGCTATATCCCCAACAACGGATATCTGAAAAAGTGGGCCGACCAGGGGGTACTTCTTCTGAATACGGTGTTGACAGTCCGGGCCCATGCGGCCCACTCCCACAAGGACATCGGCTGGGAGGAGTTTACCGATGCGGCCATCCGGGTACTAAATGAACAGGACAGGCCGATGGTGTTTATTTTATGGGGGAAACCGGCCCAGATGAAAAAGGCCATGTTAAACAATCCGGCCCATCTCATCTTAGAAGCTCCCCATCCCAGCCCCCTGTCGGCGTACCGGGGATTTTTCGGGAGCCGTCCCTTCAGCCGGACCAACAAATTCCTGACGGCCCACGGTCTTGCGCCCATTGACTGGCAGATTGAGAATATAGGAGAGTAAACATGAGTAATTTTATTGAATTTCTGAAGATCGTTGTCTTCGGCCTGGTGGAGGGCTTTACGGAGTGGCTTCCCATCAGCAGCACCGGCCATCTGATCCTGGTGGAGAATATCGTCCATCTGAACGCGTCGGCAGAATTTATGAAGGTATTCCGGGTGGTGATCCAGCTGGGCGCCATCATGGCTGTGGTGGTCCTTTACTTTAACCGCCTGAATCCATGGGCCCCGGGAAAGAAGAAAAACCAGCAGCTGGCCACCTGGCATCTGTGGATCAAGATCCTCATCGCCTGTCTCCCGGCGGCTGTGGTGGGCCTTCTCCTGGATGAGGTCCTGGACACATATCTGTATAACCCTTATGTGGTGGCAGCCATGCTGATCATCTACGGAATCCTTTTCATTGTCCTGGAAAAGCATAATGAGTATGTGGATTTTCCCATTAAAAAGGTTTCCCAGATCAGTTACCGGAACGCCCTGTATATCGGCCTGTTCCAGCTTTTAGCCCTGATCCCGGGAACCTCCCGGTCCGGCGCTACGATCCTGGGGGCCATGCTTTTAGGCTGCTCCAGGGCGGCCTCTGCGGAGTTTACCTTCTTCCTGGGGATCCCGGTGATGTTCGGCGCCAGCCTGTTAAAGATCCTTCATTATGGTCTGGCCTTTTCGGGCATGGAGCTTTTCTTCCTGCTGGCCGGCATGGTCATCTCCTTTGCCGTATCCATGTATTCCATCAAGTTCCTTATGGGATATGTGAAGAAACACGATTTCCGCTTCTTCGGTTATTACCGTATTATCCTGGGTGTGATCGTTCTGGCATATTTCGGAGTGATGGCAGTGATGGGACTGTAACGGGCAGGACATTAAAGATAGGATATTTCAAGAGCGCTTCCGGTCTTCCGGCGGCGCTTTTTTGTATCACGGTTTCACAATTCCCTTGAAAAGTTATCACAGTTTCATCACAAATCCCTGGTAAACTCTCTTACATAAACAAGGAGATCAAAGAACTTTCGATAGATAAGCTTTGTTGTGAAAGGAGAATTTTTATGTACGACGATAAATGGACAGAGGTTAATAACGGCCAGGGCAGCCAGCAGCAGACAGGAAGCCAGTCCGGTATGGCACAGGCGGGAGGACAGGATCCCCAGCCGGTCAGAAAGCAGGTGTATGGACTCAGCGGCCAGGGACAGCCCCAGAACCAGAGTCCGGACCAGACGTACCAGCAGCCCCAGTATCAGAACGGTCCCCAGGGCCAGAGCGGCCAGCAGGACCAGTACCGCCATTCTTCCCCGTATCCTTATGCAGGACAGGACGGAAACGGCGGAATGAACGGCGGCGGTCATGGAGTGAACGGCGGCAGCCATAAGGCTCCGAAGAAGCGTTCGGTCATGAAGACCACGGCCATGGTCACAGCGGCGGCCCTCCTCTTCGGAGTGGTATCCGGCGCAACCATGTTTGGCGTCAACCGGGCAGCCAATGCCTTATTCCCGGAGGAAACGGCCCCGATCCAGCAGACCCAGGTGGTCCAGGCGGCTCCCCAGTCGTCCTCTTCCTCCTCCGGCGGCGTGTTCATTGAGGATGTGTCCCCCATTGTGGAGGCAGTGATGCCATCGGTAGTGGCCATCACCAATACCATGCTTTACCGGGGAAGCACCTGGTTTGGCCAGACCCAGACCTACGAAGTGCCCAGCAGCGGCTCCGGCATCATTGTGGGGCAGAACGATACAGAGCTTCTGGTGGTGACCAATAACCATGTGATCGAGGACGCCACGACCCTGGCTGTCACCTTCATCGACGAAAGCACCGCGGAGGCGGCAGTGAAGGGAACGGATTCGGAGTCGGATCTGGCAGTGATCGCCATTCCGCTGGAGGACATCTCCGCAGATACAAAATCCCAGATCAAGGCAGCGACTCTGGGCGATTCAGATTCCCTGAAAATGGGCCAGGGCGTCATTGCCATCGGAAATGCCCTGGGACTGGGCCAGAGCGTGACGGTGGGCCATGTGAGCGCCTTAAACCGTGAGGTCACTGTGGACGGCGTGACAAAAACTGTGATCCAGACCGATGCGGCCATCAACCCGGGCAACAGCGGCGGAGCCCTGTTAAATTCCAAGGGAGAGGTCATCGGCATCAACGAGGCCAAGTACGCAGATGAAAAGGTAGAGGGCGTCGGCTATGCGATCCCGATTTCCCACGCAAAGGAAATCATCGACGACTTAAAGAACCGTACCACCAAGGTGGAGATCGGCGAGGAAGAGCAGGGATATCTGGGGATCCAGATCCAGAACATCGACTCCTCCATGGCGAAGCTTTACGGAATGCCCGAGGGCGTATACGTTTATAAGATCACCGAGGACTCCGCAGCGGCCAGCTCTGAGCTGAAGGAAAAGGATATCATCACCAAATTTGACGGTGAGACGGTAAGAAATTATGCGGATCTCACGAAGCTCCTGACTTATTATAAGAAGGGGACTACCGTAAATCTGACGGTCCAGAGACTGGAAAACGGCGAATATGTGGAAAAGGAAATTCCCATCACCCTGAATGAGAGACCCAAGGAGGAAGAGAAGGCAGAGCAGCCGAAGTAAGGAAAAACGTTCAAAAGGCAGTCGGTTCTGAAACGGACCGGCTGCTTTTTTATAGCGTATCCTGCGGCGCAATTTCTGGCGCTCAGGGAAACGGATGAGCGGACAGATGGATGGAGGAGGAAAGGAAGATGAAAATACTGATCGTGGATGACGAAACGCTTTTAAAGCCGCCTTTACCGGAAGCCCTGGCCGTTGTGGACGTGAGGGCGCCGGGAATGAACAGCCGTCAGGCGGCGGAGGAGATCCGGACGTGTATCCGCCCTCTTTTGTACAGGCAGGAGGAAGAGATGGAGGCGCTTGTCTTTGGGAACACGGCCCTGGAGCCCTCCACCGGTCTGCTGTGCTGCGGTGCGGAGCATGTGCAGCTGTCGGCAAGGGAGCTTGAGATCATGCGTCTCCTGCTCCAGTCGGGACGGAACAATCTTTCCAAAGAGACGATCCTCCAGAAGGTATGGGGATATGACACGGACGCAGTGGAGAACAACGTGGAGGTTTATGTGGGCTTCCTAAGGAAAAAGCTGGCCAGGATCGGCTCCAATGTGCGGATCGGTTCCATCCACCGTATGGGATATCATCTGGAGACCGAGCAGGAAGATGCCTGATACTGGAAAGTTCATCCTTTTTTCACAGGCTTTTCAGCATGGTTTCAGCTTCGGCTGATATACTTTCTGAAGAGAAATGAAAAAAGCATTCTGGTGATATGTCAAGAGATATTTGAAAAAGATTTTGATGGGATTTTCCTAAAAAAGGGCGCACTCCACCATCGCTCAAAAATCAGTTTTTGAAAAATGAGCGTTATTAAGATTCCGTATTTAATTCGGCGTCCAATTTTTCGCCGGTGTACAGTTGGTTTTTGACCAGCAAACCAAAAATGAGTCGTACGAATTTATGAGATGTAAGCGCGAGTGCTCTCTTGTGCTGATGTTTGGTAACTTCAGCATATTTTCTGGAATAGAATTCAGCATATTCAGGAACATGTCTCCTGACGCTGTTTGCAGCTTCTCCGAGATAATAACGGAGATAAGTGTTGCCTGCTTTTGAAATCCGGTTATCTTCGGATACAAAGTCACCAGAGTCTTTTTTTAGCCATGTTAAACCAGCATATTTGGCAAGTGCATCGGATGAATGGAATGCGGTTATATCGCCTATTTCAGACAGGATACCAGCAGCCCATACGGGACCAATACCCGGAATGGATTTCAGAATGGTAAAAGCATTCGGATTCATTCCATTGATACATTTTTCGATTGCCTGATCAATCAGTTTGATTTCTTTCTGATAGGTCTGGATGCAGTTGAAAGAGCTTGCTAAAGATATATTTAATGGTTCATACATGCATTTATCTAATCGGTAAGAATCTCTGGCAGCCTTTTTAAGCAGATCAGAGGTCTTGGATATATCTGAGATACGGTTTCGGCTCTTTCCTGCCAGGAATTCAAGTAGTTCTTCCTCAGATGAATCCATGATTTCCTGAGGAGACATAAACTCCGTGAGTACTGCTGAGGCTGTAACACCGTAAGTATTGCTGAATGGCTGCTCATCACCTTCTAAAAGCTGGAGTTCGCTGAATTTCAGATAGAGGTTGGAAACCATGTATGTTTTTTCCCGGGTAATACATTCTGCAAGATGAAGCCGGTGCCTGGTCAGGCGTTTTAGGGCAAGATATTGTCCGCCGCGCCATGGTTCGCATTTTTTTGTGCGTCCTACTCTTGCAAAATCAGCAATGAGAAAAGCATCCATAGGATCTGTTTTATCCATGCTGACATAGGATTTGCGGTAGTTGGCAGTTGCCTTTGGGTTGACACAGTACACATAGGGTTTATAAGGCATTAGGAGCTCACAGGTTGATAAAAAATTAGCTATGTGGATGCTGTAAACCGATGTGGATTCTAATGCAATAATAATGGTATTGAGATCCGAGTGTTTATTCATACATTCCGATAGCATTTCAGCAAGCGCATCAGCACCTGGTTGGTTATTGCTGAAAGAGGAGGAGATGTATTTGTTTTCATCAAAGTCCATGGCATAAACAACATTGGATTTTGAACTTACATCAATACCAACGAACAAAGTGGACATATAGTTAATCTTAAGCATGATATCACGCTCCTTTCCGATCTGGATTTGTGAAGCCTGAAACAGAAGGTTTATCCCGTGCCTCATATGGTGACCGCAGCCTCGCGTAATGAGCATGCACCCGGTCAGCATTTTTTGCTGGTGCTAAC
Source organism: uncultured bacterium (assembly GCA_905215775.1). Classification (GTDB taxonomy): domain Bacteria; phylum Bacillota; class Clostridia; order Lachnospirales; family Lachnospiraceae; genus Alitiscatomonas. The sequence goes on along the minus strand of CAJMRM010000038.1, from coordinate 20,619 downwards.
GGCCGGGGAAGCAACTTCTGTGTAAGCGGAATGTGCCATATGTGCCAGGCTGCAAGCTTTCTGAGCAGTCTCGGACATAGCCGGCTGAAAGGAGGAAAAGCAGTGCCTTCGGACATCAGACTCTGCTGATATCATACCACAAGATAAACTTTATGAAAATGTAACTGTTGACTGTATAGATGGGAATAGGATGAGGAGAGTTCCTCTTAGATGTCCTTACCTCTATACCATAAAAAAGAATAAGTCTGTAAGTTGTTTTCTTTGGCTTACAAACTTATTATACGAGGAGGACAGAGATGATCACAGTTGAGCATCTGACAAAACGATACGGAACCGTTACGGCTGTGGACGATCTCTCGTTTGAGATCGGAGACGGCCGCGTTTATGGCTTTCTGGGCCCCAACGGAGCTGGAAAATCCACCACAATGAACATTATGACCGGCTGCCTTTCCGCTACAGAGGGCCATGTGAGAATCAACGGATATGATATTTTTGAGGAACCGGATAAGGCAAAGCGGCTGATCGGCTATCTGCCGGAGCAGCCGCCCCTTTATATGAACGAAACTCCGGCGGAATATCTGCGGTTCGTGGGCGAGGCCAAGGGACTGCGGGGAGCGGAGCTGTCCAGGCAGATCGGGGAGGTCCTGGAGAGGACGAAGCTGACGGCCATGAGAAACCGGCGGATCTCCGCTTTGTCCAAGGGGTATAAGCAGCGCGTGGGCATCGCCCAGGCCCTTCTGGGGGATCCGGAGGTGATCATTTTAGATGAGCCGACGGTGAGACTGGATCCCTTGCAGATCATCGAGATCCGCGAGCTGATCCGTGAGCTGGGGAAGGAGCATACCGTAATTTTCAGTTCCCATATCCTTTCAGAGGTCCAGACCATTTGTGAAAGAGTCCTGATCATTGCAGGCGGGAAGCTGGTGGCCTTTGACGAGCCGGAAAACCTGGAAAAACGTCTGACTGCACCAGGAGAGATCACGGTTACGGCAGAGGCGGAGCCGGAAGAGGTGAAAGCGCTTCTGGAGGGGATCGGGGCAGTGTCCGGGATCGATGTGAAAAAGGAAGAAAACGGATATGCCAGAGCGGTACTCAGGACCAGCGAGGAGGATATCTACGCGGTGTCCCGCAGTATTTTCCTAAGGTTTTCGGAGAGCGGAAGAGTGCTTTTGGAGCTGGGACTTAAGAAGGCGGATCTGGAGGATATCTTTATCCAGCTGACAGAGAGCGAAGCGCAAAAGGACAGAGCGGCCGGGGCAGAGGAGCCGGAAGACGGCCAGGAGCCGGCGGACGGCGTTTCCCAGGATCCGGACGGCCAGGAGGAAGGCGGTCCCAGGGAGACCGGGGATGAGGACAAAGAAGGGGGGAATGAGATGTGACTGCAGTTTTTAAGCATGAAATAAGAAATTATTTCCACACCATGACTGCCTATGTCTTTGGAGCGTTTTTGCTGGCCTTTACCGGAATGGGAGCCACCCTGTACAACCTTCAGGCTGCGGTCAGCAACTTTGAATTTGTTCTGAGCTTCGGAAGCCTGATCTTTGTGGTCACTGTTCCGGTCCTTACCATGCGCGTGATCGCAGAGGAGAAAAAACAGCGGACGGACCAGCTTCTGTACTCCCTGCCGATTACCACCACACAGGTGGTCCTGGGGAAATATCTGGCCCTCCTGGTGGTATATCTGATCCCCCTGGCTGTCATTTCCCTGTACCCGCTGGTGTTCTCCAGATTTGGAGACGTCTATCTTCCGGTGGCCTATGGATCCTTGACGGCGTTTTTCTTCCTGGGAGCAGCGCTCATTGCCTTGGGCGTTTTCATTTCATCCCTGACAGATAACCAGGGCTTTGCGGCCGGGATCGGCATTGCGGTGATCCTGTTCAATTATTACAGTGTCAGTCTGGCAGAGCACGTATCCTCCACAGCGGCAGGATCCATGGCCGCCATGCTGGCTCTGGTGATCGGCCTGGGCCTTTTGATCCGGTATCTGACGAAAAATGAAAATATGGCCTATGGCTTTTATTTTCTGGCAGTGGCCGGGCTTCTGGCCGTGTATTTCGTGACACCGGAAAAACTGGAGGGACTTCTTCCGGCGCTTATGAAGGAGCTGTCCCTGTTCGATCGGTTTTCCGTTTTTGTCAACGGGGTTTTTGACGTGACAGGGATCGTATTCTATGTGACCTTTGCGGCGTTTTTCCTGTTTCTGTCAGTCCAGTCCCTGGAAAAAAGGAGGTATAACTGATGAAAAAACAGAAAAAACCGGCGTCCCTTTCCCTGCGCGGCGGATCGTATTCCCTGATCCTAACGGCAGTTGTCCTGGCCCTGGTGATCGTCTTAAACATTCTGGCCGGGGCGCTGCCGGAGAATCTGACTAAATATGATATGAGCGCCACGAAGCTCTATTCTGTGACCGGAAATACCCGGGCCGTGATCAGCGCCCTGGAGGACGATGTGACCATTTACTGGATCGTCCAGGCGGGAGAAGAGGACGATGTGATCGAAAATCTCCTGGGAAGATACGAAGGCCTTTCAGACCATATCCATGTGGTGAAAAAGAACCCGGACGTGTATCCGGCCTTTGCGGAGCAGTATACCGATGAGACGGTCGAGAACAACAGTCTGGTGGTGGAGGCCGGAGAGAAAAGCCGGTTTATCGGATACCGGGACATTTATGTCCAGGAGCCGGATCTTTATTCTTACACCTACAATACCTCCTTTGACGGGGAGGGAGCCATTACCTCAGCCATCGATTATGTGATAAGCGAGGATCTTCCTGAGATCCGTTTCCTGGAGGGACACGGGGAGACAGAGCTTCCGGCCTCCTTTAAGGAGCAGATGGAGAAGGAAAACATGGAAGTATCTGCCCTTTCCCTTCTGACGGCGGAAACGGTTCCGGAGGACACGGACTGCGTGATCATTTTCGGACCCCAGAGCGATATTTCCCCGGAGGAAAAGAAGCTCCTTTCTGAATATGTGGAAAACGGCGGAAAGTTATTTGTGGCGGCCGGACCGGTGAAGGACGGAAGACTGGAGAACCTGAACCAGCTTCTGGAGGATTACGGGGTGACAGTGGAGGACGGAATTGTGGTGGAAGGAGACCGGGAGCATTATGCCCTCCAGACGCCCTACGCGCTGATCCCGGAGATGGGGGAGCATGAGATCACGGCGTCCCTGGCAGAGGCCAGATATTTTCCCATTCTGCCGATTTCCAGCGGCCTTGTGGTAAGCGGGGAGGCGAAGGAGAGCGGAAGGGTCACAGAGCTTCTGACCACGTCGGATCTTGCGTTCAGCAAGAAAGCGGGATACGGACTGGAAACGTATGAAAAGGAGGAAGGAGACACAGACGGCCCCTTTGCTCCGGCAGTCGCAGTGGAATGTGAGAATGACGGAAGGATCGTATGGTTCGCATCGTCGGAGTTTCTAATGGATATGTATAACGCCCTTTCCTCCGGCGCCAACAGTGATCTGGCCATGAATGCCCTGGCCTGCTTAAACGGCGAGCGGGAGGCCATGGCGATCCGCAGCAAATCACTGAATTACAATTACCTGACCATCAGTGAGTCCACCTCATCCATGCTCCAGGTGATGATGATCGGCGTCTTCCCGCTGCTGTATCTTGGGATTGGGGCAGCGGTGGTTTTAAGGAGAAGGAGGAAACAGAATGAAGCGGTCTGATCGGTTAATGGTCCTGGCAGGCGTCCTGTGCGCCGCCTGCGCCGTGACCTTTGGAGTGGTCCGGACAAACGAGCATAAAGAGAAGATAAAAAACAGCGACGAGGTCATTCTTACGATCCCGGCGGATACGGTAACGGCCCTGTCCTGGGAAACAGGGAAGGACCAGCTTTCGTTCCATAAGGAAGAAACGTGGACGTACGATGAGGATGCGGCATTTCCGGTGGACGAGGAGAAGATCGGGGAGCTGCTGGGGATCTTTGAGAAATTCGGCGTCTCCTTTGTGATCGAGGATGTGGAGGACTACGGCCAGTACGGTCTGGATGATCCGGAAGCGGTCATCCGGCTGGAAGCCGGAGAGGAACAGCATGAGATCCTCCTGGGAGATTTCAGCGCCATGGATTCGGAGCGGTATGTGTCCATTGGAGACGGCAATGCCTATCTGGTAAAGGAGGATCCGCTGGATCCCTTCAGCATCGGTCTCAGCGGAGTCATTAAAAACGACCAGGTTCCGGCTATGGACCGGGTGGAGCGAATCCGTTTTTCCGGGCCGGAAGATTATGAGGTCTTTTATGAAAAGGACAGCGACGCCACATACAGCCCCGGAGACGTATACTTTACCAGCGGGGGTGAGAAAACGCTGCCTCTGGACACCAGCCGGGTAACCGCCTACCTGAACACCATCATGGGGCTGGGACTTTCCGATTACGCTTCCTATAATGTGACGGAGGAGGAGCTTTCCGGGTACGGTCTGGATGCTCCGCAGCTGGTGGTGGAGACGGAGTATACCACGGAAAATGAGGATGGAAAGGGAGAAAGCGGAACATTTACCCTTTCCGTGAGCCGGGATCCCAAGGAAAAAGAAGAGGACGATCCGGTCACCGCCTATGCGAGGGTGGGGGAGTCCCCCATTATCTACCGGCTTTCCTCCGGCGATTATGAGGAATTGATGAAGATGACCCGCAGCGACCTGCGCCACCAGGAGGTGCTCCCGGCGGACCGGTACGATATCACTGGTCTGACGGCCGTTCTGGACGGGGAGACGTACCAGCTGGAATCCAGAGGAACGGATGCGGACCGGAAATGGACGTATGAGGGAGAGGAGACGGATACGGCAGCTCTTCTGGACGCGCTGCAGGCCCTGGAGGCAGACCGCTTTACAGAGGAAACGCCCGGGGGAAAAGAGGAGATCCGGATGACGGTATCCCTGGACAACGAAAATTATCCGGAGGTGGCTGTGGTCCTGTACCGCTATGACGGGGAGTATTGCCTGGCAGAGGTGGACGGGGAGCCGGTGGCCCTGATCCCCAGATCCCAGATGGTAGACTTAACGGAGGCGGTCCGCGCCATCGTTCTATCGGCGGAAAATAACTAAAGCGGAAATTCCTTCCCCTCTCTTGCGGACCCGGGGAAAATACCGTATAATGGTTTTCTGACAGATGAGGGATTCACAAGAAGGAGAAAAGCATTGGACGAGAAAGAGAAAAACATAAATGGAAACGACGGGGACGAATACGACAAGGTCTGCTACGTCTGCCGGAGACCGGAGAGCAAGGCCGGAAAGATGATCACGCTGCCCGGCGGCATTGATATCTGCCGGGACTGCATGCAGAAGGCCTTTGATACGGTCATGAACAGCGGATTCGATATGAGCCGTCTGTCCGGGATCACACCGGAGCAGCTGTGGAACGGCGGGATGCCTCCGGGAATGTGGCAGAATGTCCCGGGAAAGAGCGGCAGTGCCGGAACGGCGAGCACGGGCGGAAAAAAAGCGGAGGACCAGGACGGAAGCGGGCTTCTGGAGCATGGAGAAAAAAAGGACGCAGAGCCGGAGAAGCCGGAGGACGCGCCGGAGGAGCCCCAGACGGTGGAAGAGGCCGGCGTCGGGGAAGAGGACGAAGCGCCGTACCAGGGAGGCTTTCCCTGGGGGAATATGGGCTTTGGGATCCCCATTGGCCAGATCGACCTCAACGCCATCACTGGGAAAAAGCGGGTGAAAAAAAAGAAAGAGGGCCAGAAAAAGGAGCTCTTTAAGCTGAAGGACATTCCGGCTCCCCATGCCATAAAGGAAAAGCTGGATCAGTATGTGATCGGCCAGGAGCAGGCAAAAAAGGTGATCTCCGTGGCCGTTTATAACCATTATAAGCGCGTGTTCGAGCATACCTCCCCGGATGCGGAGCAGTTTGGAACCGATGTGGAGATCGAAAAATCCAATATCTTAATGATCGGGCCCACCGGAAGCGGAAAGACGTATATGGTCAAGACCCTGGCAAAGCTCCTGGATGTGCCCCTGGCCATTGCCGACGCCACCTCCCTGACAGAGGCCGGTTATATCGGTGACGATATTGAAAGCGTGATCTCCAAGCTCCTGGCGGCCGCTGGAAACGATGTGGAACGGGCGGAAATGGGGATCGTGTTTATCGATGAGATCGATAAGATCGCCAAGAAAAAATCCACCAGCACCAGGGACGTCAGCGGGGAATCGGTGCAGCAGGAGCTTTTAAAGCTCCTGGAGGGCGCATCGGTGGAGGTTCCTGTAGGGACCAACCAAAAGAATGCCATGACGCCCATGGAGACCATCAATACGGAAAATATCCTTTTTATCTGCGGAGGGGCCTTCCCGGACCTGGAAAACATCATCAAAGAGCGGCTGACAGAGCAGGCATCCATCGGCTTCAATGCGGATCTGAAGGACAGATTTGATAAGGATCCGGATATCTTCAGCAAAGTGACCAACAAGGATCTGCGGAATTTCGGGATGATCCCGGAGTTTCTGGGCCGCCTGCCTGTGACGGTGACCCTCCAGGGACTGACGAAGGAATTCCTGGTACGGATCCTGAAGGAGCCCAAAAACGCCATCTTAAAGCAGTATGAAAAGCTTCTTAAGATGGACGAGGTGGAGCTGACCTTCGACGACGACGCTCTGGAGTGGATCGCGGAGGAGGCACTGAAAAAAGAGACTGGAGCCAGAGCCCTGCGGGCGATCCTGGAGGAGTTCATGCTGGATATCATGTATGAGATCCCCAAGGATCCCAATATCGGCTCTGTGACCATCACCCGGGCATATCTGGAAAAGAGAGGCGGTCCCCGCATTGCCATGCGGGGCGCCGGAGACTTAAAGCCGGAGATCTAAAAACGCCTGGTACAGATCCAGCGTTCCATACCCGAATTCACGGTTTGGGTAGGTGAGCGCTGGATTTCTTTTTGCCCCGCGGATCAGATAGGTCTTGATGGCAGAGGTGCTCATATAAGGATCGTTCTGCTCCAGGATCCCCCAGTGAAGCATGACGGCGGCAGCCCCGGCGGCATGGGCGGCAGCGGCGGAGGTGCCGGATTTTTTCACAAAGCCGGAATGGAGTCCAGCTCCGGTGATGCTGACTCCGGGGGCCGCCAGCTCCGGCTTTATCTGGCCTGAGCGGCTGAAGCCCCTGCTGGAATGGATGTAGATGCCTCCCGTGGTATGGTCGTAGGCGGAAACCGTGAGGGCGTACTGGGTGTTTCCGGGGCCGGTGATCAGGGTGTCGGGGTCCGGCCGGAGAAAATACGTGGAATCGGAGAGGAATCCGCGGCTGGGAAGCCAGATATGAAAGGCCCCGGTGATGCTTAAGGCGCTGGAGACTGTAATGTTCCAGATGCCCGGCATGGGATCCTTAAACCGGATGAAGATCATCTGGCTTCCGGTGGCCGCGTTTACGATGCTGGAAAAAACAGTGATCTCCGTCTGCTCCACCAGAAAGCGGATGACATTTTCCTCCCCTGAGGAGGGCAGGGGGTTCACCACCTCTCCGGTGGGGGAAATAAAGCCTACCCGGTAGATATCCACATCCTGGGCCCAGAATTCCATGGAAAAGCCCCGATCGGCATCTCCCACATTCAGCTCCACGGTCTGGAGGGAATCTTCCGGGCGGGTGACGGCCCGGTAATGGTGGCCGTAGCCGGTTTCATTTCCCGCCGCCGTGACGATGGCCGTACCGGCATAGATGCTGACGTCGTCCAGATAGAAGCCCAGGGGGGATTTTCCCATATGGCTTCCCTGGTTGGTGCCCAGGCCCAGGCAGACCACCAGGGGCATGGAAAACTGCCGGGCCAGATGAAGGAGGTAGGAGATCCCCATCATGATATCGTCCTCCTGGTAGGCGTCTGCTCCTTCCCGGATCAGGTAAAACTCCCGGAGGTATTGCTTGGCCGGCTTCAGCCGCACCATGGCAATGGCGGCCTCCGGAGCGGCTCCTGTAAAGTCCTGGTCCTCTCCTCCGGCGGCCACAGAGGCCAGGAAGGTGCCATGGCCGTTTTCGTCCAGCGATGGAACCAGGGCCAGGGGATCCGGAGAAGCCAGGGCCAGGTCGATCTCTTCCCGGGAATACTGGGTCCCATAAAGGGCCCGGAATCCGTTTATGGGATCTGCGGTCCCGTTTCCCAGGGTCTGGTCCCAGATGCCCAGGATGCGTGTGGTCCCGTCATTTTTCCGGAAGAGAGGGTTCTGATAGTCGATTCCCGTGTCCACAAAGCCGATGAGAACGCCACGGCCCCGGTTTCCGAAGGCGGGGATCCGGGAAGCGGGCAGGATCCCGGAGGCCTCCATGCTGCCGGCATCCAGAAGGGAATAGAGCTTGGGGATGGCCGAGTAGGTATAATAGGAAAAATTAATGGGCTGCTCCAGATCGCTGAGGGGAATGTGGAGCACAGCAAACTGGCGGCTGATAAAATCAATGCATTCAATGCCGGTCATGGTGGACAGTTGTTCCGGCAGGGCGCTGTATGTGGAGATAAAATCAGCGGTTGTTTCCGATGTGACATTGTAAGAACATGGCATTCTGATACTCCGGTGCAAAGCTGCTCATACTATTGCTGTATTATATGTGAAAATACGGGAGAACATGAAAAGCGGAGGGGAGATTCTCCGGAACATATGGACGGGGCAGAGAAAATAGTGTAAGATAAGGAAATAAGAAAGGAAAGGAGATCGGCAATGTTTGGATTTCTGACGTTCGGAACAACGCTTGTATTTCTGGACCAGGCGTTTAAGGCCCGGATCGAGAAGGAGGAGAAGGAGACGTTTCCCCGGGAGCTTTCCGGCTCCAAAGGGAGGATAAAGCTTTATAAAAACCATAACGAAGGCTTCTCCTTCGGATTCCTAAAGGGAACCCGGGCGGTGCAGCTGGTGCCCCTATGCGTTACATCGGCCTTTGCCGGGGCCTGGACGTACCTTATGGGGACCCGGGGAAGGATCCTGGAAAAGCTGGCCCTGACCTTTACCCTGGCAGGAGGAATCAGCAATCTCTATGACCGGATGAAGCGGGGATATGTGGTGGATTATTTCAGCTTCCAGTGGAAGGCGCTGAAAAAGGTGGTCTTTAATCTGGGAGATCTGTTTATTTTTGCCGGGGCCTTTCTGATGGCAGCAGGAACCGCGGCGGGATTTTTAAGGGATCTGATTGGGGAATTACATGGAAAAACGGAGGAGAGGTAAAATGAAGCAGTACGACTATCTACTGGTGGGCAGCGGCCTGTTTGCAGGGGTATTCGCGTATTTTGCAGGAAAACAGGGAAAAAAATGCCTGGTGCTGGAAAAAAGAGAGCATCTGGGCGGAAATATCTACTGCGAGGAGATCGAGGGCATCCATGTCCATAAATACGGAGCCCATATTTTCCATACCAGCAGCCGGGAGGTATGGGATTTTGTCAACAGTCTGGCCGAGTTCAACCGCTATACCAACAGCCCGGTGGCCAATTATAAGGGCGAGATGTATAACCTGCCGTTTAATATGAACACCTTCAGCCGTATGTGGGGGATCTCCACGCCGGAGGAGGCGAGGAAGATCATCCAGGAGCAGAGGAAGGTCATAAAGGGCGAGCCCCGGAACCTGGAGGAGCAGGCCATCAGCCTGGTGGGGACCCATATCTACCAGAAGCTGGTCAAGGGCTATACGGAAAAGCAGTGGGGACGGGAATGCAGGGATCTTCCGGCGTTCATCATCAAGCGCCTTCCGGTGCGGTATACCTACGACAACAACTACTTCAACGACCTGTACCAGGGGATCCCCATGGGCGGCTATAACGTGATCATCCACAAGCTGTTTGCGGACTGTGAGGTGCGCCTGGGCACGGATTATCTGGAGCATAAGGAGGAGTATGACGCCCTGGCAGAGAAGGTGGTCTATACGGGAACCATAGACAGCTATTTCGGCTACCGGTTCGGAAAGCTCCAGTACCGGAGCCTGAGATTCGAGAACGAGGTGCTGGATACGGATAATTTCCAGGGAAATGCGGTCATCAATTACACGGACCGGGAGACTCCCTATACCAGGATCATCGAGCATAAGCACTTTGAGTTCGGCACCCAGGAAAAGACCGTGATCACAAAGGAGTATCCGGCGGAGTGGACGGAAGGCATGGAGCCGTATTATCCGGTCAACGACGAAAAGAACCAGGAGCTTTACCGGAGGTACGCGGCCCTGGCGGCAGAGGAGGAAAACGTGATCTTCGGCGGCCGCCTGGCGGAATATAAATATTACGATATGGATAAGGTGATCGAATCTGCCTTTGCCTGTGTGAAGAGGGAATTTCATGGAATTACTATCGCGGCTGATCATAGGTAAAAAATCGAAAAATCCGGAAAAACGCGACATTATATGGAATATGGCAGGAAGCTTCCTTTACGCCTTCGCGTCCATGCTCCTGTCCATTGCTGTGGTCCAGATCGCCGGCGAGGACGCCGGAGGGGTCTTTACGTTTGCTTTTACCACCTTTGGCCAGCACATGTTCATGATGGCGTATTTCGGGATCCGCCCGTTCCAGATCACCGACACAGGAGGAAAGTATTCCTTCGGAGATTATCTGGGACTGCGGCTGATGACCTGCGGGGCAGCCCTTCTCACGGGGCTGGCTTACGTATTTATAAACGACTACTCCATCGAAAAGGCGGCCGTGGTATTTTTAATGGTGGTCTATAAGGTCATCGACGCTCTGGCGGATGCCTATGAGGCAGAATTCCAGAGAGGAGGGCGGCTGTACCTTACGGGAAAGTCCAATGCCTTCCGGACGGCCCTTTCTGTGAGCGTGTTTCTGGTTTCCCTGGCCTATACGAAAAACCTGGTCACTGCCAGTCTGTGGGCCGTGGGGGCCCAGGCGGCGGGACTCCTGGTATTCGATGTTCTGGTGATCCGGGAGCTTCCCAACGTGGAATGGAGATCGGAGCCGGGAAAGAAGCAGGAGCTTTTTGCAGAAACCGTCCTGCTGTTCTGCTCGGCGGTGCTGGACTTTTATATTTTCTCCGCGTCCAAATACGCCGTCGAGGGCTGTATGGCAGACCGGGATATGGCAGTGTTCGGGGCCATCTTCATGCCCACCAGCATCATCAATCTGGTGGCCGGGTTTGTGATCCGGCCGTACCTGACGAAAATGTCCTTTACCTGGGAAATGGGAAGGACCCGGCGGTTTTTAAGGATCCAGAAGCGGATCGCCCTGATCATTGCCGCGCTGACGGTGCTGGCTGTGGGAGGCGCGTGGATCCTGGGGATCCCGGTGCTAAGCCTTCTGTATCCCAACCTGCGGGAAGGTCTTTCCCAGTGCCGTCCGGCCCTGGTGCTGATCATTTTCGGCGGAGCCCTGAACGCATATATGAACCTGTTTTACTATTCTCTGGTGATCATGAAAAAGCAGAGGTATATTTTCGGAGTCTACGGCCTGGTGAGCCTGATGGCGGTCCTGGTTTCCACGCCTTTTGTGCGGTGGGGCGGGATCTTTGGGGGAGCCCTGGCCTATGTGGTCCTGACCGGGGCCCTGATGGTCCTGTTCGGCCTTATTGACCTGGCGGGGATCCTGGAACATAAACGGAAAAATCCGGAGCAGAGGAATTTGTAATGAAAGAGATAACTGTGGATGTGATCATACCTGTCTACCGGCCGGGAGAGCGGTTCGGAGCGCTTTTAAAGCGCCTGGAGGCCCAGACCCAGCCTGTAAGCCGGTATATCATCATGAATACGGAACAGACATATTGGGACCGGTGGCTCTCTGAAACGGGATACAGCCTGCCGGAGAACCTGTCGGTCTTCCATGTCACAAGGGAGACCTTTGACCATGGGGCCACCAGGGACGCCGGGATCCGCCAGTCGGACGCCGATATCTGCGTCTGTATGACCGACGACGCTCTTCCGGCGGACAGAAGCCTTCTGGAAAATCTGGTCCGCGGCCTCACGGAGAAGGAAGGTACGGCTGTGGCCTATGGCCGTCAGCTTCCGGACCGGGACTGCGGGAGCATTGAGCGGTATACCAGAGATTTCAATTATCCGGAGGAGAGCCGTTTCAAGACCAGGGAGGACCTTCCGGAGCTGGGGATCAAAACGTATTTCTGCTCCAATGTATGCGCCGCCTACAAGCGGAGCGTCTATCTGGAGCTGGGCGGCTTTACCAAAAAGACCATCTTCAACGAGGACATGATCTTTGCCGCCGGGGCCATGGAACGGGGATACGGGATTTTTTATGCCGCCGGCGCCCGGGTGATCCATTCCCATAATTATTCGGGGATCCAGCAGTTCCACAGGAATTTTGACCTGGCCGTATCCCAGGCAGACCATCCGGAGGTATTCTCCGGCATCCGGTCCGAGGGAGAGGGGATCCGTATGGTAAAGCAGACGGCAGCCTTCCTTGTGAGATCGGGAAAGGCGTATCTGATCCCGAAGCTCATTTATATCAGCGGATGCAAGTATCTGGGCTTTCTCCTGGGAAAGCGGTACCGGAGCCTGCCCCGCCCGGTGGTCCTGCGGTGCACCATGAATAAGGCCTACTGGGGAAGGTAAGGCGGGCCGGGGCCGGAATTCCGGCCTTTTTTCCCAGGCGTCCAATTTGGTATTGTAACTCGTCCCTTGCAGTGGTATGATGTTTAGCAGACCAAAAAACAAAAGAGAGGTAAGAAAAATGGGAAAGATTAAAGTAACTCCGTGCCAGGTGGAAGGAAAGACCATTGACGGCCTTTTTGTGATCGAGCCCACAGTATTTAAGGATGAGCGCGGTTATTTTATGGAAACATACAATCAGAATGATTTTAAAGAAGCCGGCCTTGACATGGTATTCGTCCAGGATAACCAGTCCATGTCCGTAAAGGGCGTGCTCCGGGGCCTCCATTTCCAGAAGCAGTTCCCCCAGGGCAAGCTGGTGCGCGCCGTCCGCGGCACAGTATTTGACGTGGCGGTGGATCTGAGGACCAGCTCCGAGACCTACGGAAAATGGTTCGGCGTGGAGCTGTCTGCGGAAAATAAAAAGCAGTTTTACATCCCGGAGGGCTTTGCCCACGGCTTCCTGGTGCTGTCCGACGAAGCGGAATTCGCTTATAAATGCACGGATTTTTATCATCCCGGCGATGAGGGCGGCCTTTTATGGAGTGATGAGACCATCGGCGTACAGTGGCCCATCGAGGAGGGAATGGAGCTGATCATTTCGGATAAGGATAAGAAATGGGGCGGCTTCAACGATACGTTCAAGTTTGAGAGATAATGAGGTTTAAAACAGCGTGAATTATGTAATTTCTCTTTTAAAGGAGATCATAACCAGGCGCCGTCTGATCTGGGACCTTTCAAAAGCCGATTTTAAGAAGCGGTTTGTGGGGTCCTATTTCGGCGTGGTATGGATGTTTGTGCAGCCGGTGGTGACGGTGCTGATCTACTGGCTGATCTTTGGCCCCATCGGCTTTAAGAGCGCGCCGCCGGTACCCAACGCCTCCTATGTGCAGTGGCTGATCCCCGGCATCGCGCCCTGGTTTTTCTTTGCAGAGGCACTGAACTGCGGCACCGGCTGTCTCCAGGAATACAATTACCTGGTGAAAAAGGTTGTGTTCAAGGTGGAGATCCTTCCTATTATAAAGCTGATCTCCTGTCTGTTCGTTCATGGATTTTTTGTGGTCATCATGTTTGCGGTATTCCTTATCAGCGGGAAGGCGCCGCAGATCTCCTGGCTGCAGGTCCTTTATTACGCCTTTGCAGCGTCCATGTTCGCCCTGGCTCTGACGTACTTTACCAGTGCCATCCAGGTATTCTTTAAGGACATGGCCCAGATCGTCAGCATCTGCCTGCAGTTCGGTATGTGGCTGACGCCCATTATGTACAGCGAGCAGCTTTTCCTGGATCAGGGGCTTACCATGGCTCCAACGATCCTGAAGCTGAACCCGTTCTATTACATTGCGGCCGGGTATCGTGACAGTATGCTCACCGGAGACTGGTTCTATATGCGTCCCACTCTTACGGTCTATTTCTGGGGCGTGACCATTGTTATGATGCTTGTGGGTCTGAAGGTGTTTAAAAAGCTGCGTCCGCATTTTTCGGATGTATTATAGGAGGATGGAATGTCCCAGAATGCGATCGAAGTAAAAGATGTGACAAAAATATACCGTCTGTACGACCGGCCCATTGACCGGCTGAAGGAATCCCTGAGCCTGACCCATAAAAGCCTCCACAAGGACTTTTACGCCTTAAACGGCCTGTCCTTTACGGTGGAGAAGGGCCAGACTGTGGGGATCATCGGCACCAATGGCTCGGGAAAATCCACGATCTTAAAGATCATCACCGGCGTTCTGACTCCCACCACCGGCTCTGTTTTGGTGGACGGGAAGATCTCGGCCCTTCTGGAGCTGGGAGCCGGCTTTAATATGGACTATACGGGAATTGAAAATATTTATATGAACGGCACCATGATGGGGTACACAAAGGCGGAAATGGATAAAAAGCTCCAGGAGATCCTGGATTTTGCCGACATCGGCGATTTTGTCTATCAGCCGGTAAAGACGTATTCCAGCGGTATGTTCGTCCGCCTGGCCTTTGCCCTGGCCATCAACGTGGAGCCGGAGATCCTCATTGTGGACGAGGCCCTTTCGGTGGGCGACGTGTTTTTCCAGGCCAAGTGCTACCGGCGTATGGAGGAGATCCGGAAAAATGGAACCACCATCTTAATGGTGACCCACGATATGGGCAGCATCATCAAATACTGCGATAAGGTGGTCCTGCTGAACCGGGGCGAGTTCATAGCCGAGGGCCAGCCGGGCCATATGGTGGACCTTTATAAGAAGATCCTGGCCAATCAGATGGATTCCTTAAAGGAGGAGCTGGAAAGCGATTATTCCGGCGGCATGGACAAAGAGGCCGGGAGCAGGACGGACGGAGCAGGGACCGGAGATGGAGAGGCAGGCGGAGGCCTCATGAAGGATAAGATCACCATCAATGCCAGCCGGACCGAGTATGGGGACGGCCGGGCGGAGATCTTTGATCTGGGCCTGTTTGATCAGAGAGGGAACCTGACCAACCTTTTATTAAAGGGGGAGATGTTCACCATCAAAGAGAGGATCCGCTTCCATGCCCCCTTAAAATGCCCGATCTTTACGTACACCATCAAGGATAAAAAGGGAACGGATCTTTCCGGTACCAATACCATGTACGAGGGGGCGGATGTGAAGCCCGTAAACGAGGGTGATGTCTACGACGTGTCCTTTACCCAGAAGATGACGCTCCAGGGAGGCGAATACCTGTTATCCATGAGCTGCACCGGCTTTGAGGGCGAGGAGCATGTGGTATACCACCGGCTTTATGACGTGGCAAACATCACGGTGATCTCCAATAAGAATACGGTGGGCGTTTACGATATGGAGTCAGAGGTGGAGACGAAGCTAACGAGAGGATAGAGAGTCAGATCATGATGAAGAACGATGCCAGCTATGAGATCCTGGATCTGATGGCCAGATATGAAAATGATACAGAGGCGGCTTTGAAGGCGGAGACGTCCCCGGAGTGCCTGTACGCGTTTTCTCCCTTGCGGGAGAATCTGTTTGAGTGGACGGAGATCCAGGAAAATTCCCGGGTCCTGCAGCTCGGCTCCGATTACGGTTCCTATACGGGGCTTCTGGCCCGCCGGGCCGGGGAAACGGTGGTGCTGGATCCCAGGGATGAAAACCTGGAGGTGAACCGTCTGCGCCATGGAACGCATGAAAATCTCCGTTTTGTCCGGGGCGATCTCTTAAAGCCGGAGGACGGATATAAGGAGTATAAGCCGAAGAGCGGAAGGACTCCCATGGTCTTTCCGGGAGAAGGCTTTGACCTTATTTTTATGGCGGGAACCCTGGAGCAGTATAGGAAGGAAGACGCGGAGGAGCTTTTAAAGGCAGCGGCCGGACTCCTGAAGCCAGAGGGGACTCTGTATTTTGCGGCGGAGAACGAGGCGGGCGTCCGCTACTGGATGGGAGCGGAGCGGTTTGATGTTTCCTTCCTGCGGGCGGAGGTCCTGGAGCTTCTGGAGGCGCTGAAGGGAATGTACGGCGGCAGCTCCCTCCTCTATTATCCCGTTCCCGATTACCGGTATCCGGCGGCGGTCTATTCGGACGCGTATCTGCCGGAGAACGGAGAGGTGACCAATATATCCGCCAGGCTCGACGGGCCGGGGCTGACCTTCGGAAGCGAGGAGCAGGCCATGGCCATGGCATGCAGGAACGGAGTATTTTCCAGCTTTGCCAATTCGTTCCTGGGAGCATACAGGAGAGGACAGTCATGAGACAGATCATATATGTGAAATATAACCGGACCCGGTCGGAGAAATTCCAGCTGAAAACGGCCATCGTCCGGGAAAACGGCGCCCTTTCCGTGGAAAAGACGGCGCTTACGGAAACCGGAGCCGGTCATATGGGCTCATTCTGGGAAAAGTACCAGATGGTCCGGGAGCAGAATCCCAGGATCCGTTTTCTGGAGCCGGAGTTTAAGGACGGGGGAAAGACCGTCTGCTTTCGGTATCTGGAGGGAGAGACACTGGCAGACGCCCTGGCGGACCGGATCCATATGGGCCGGATCCCCTATGAGGAGCTGGAGCAGGTCATGGCGCTGGTGTTCCCGGAGGATTTTTCTGCGGACCACGGGCATTTTTCCATAAAAGAACCGAAGGGCAGTCCCTTTATTCCCAGCCAGGACTTTACAGAGATATTCGGGCCTGTTCCGGAGGGGACTGGAGAGCTGGGAAGGCTCACCTCCGCCCCCAACGTGGACGGACTGTTCGAGAATCTGATGATCTCCGGCGGCCATGTTTACGGCATTGATTATGAGTGGGTCTTTGACATGGAGATTCCCGCAAGGTTTCTTCATTACAGGAATCTGCTGTATTTTTACCGCCGGTGTGAGGCCTCGGTCACTGCCTCCCGGGAGGAGCTTTTCTCCCATTTCGGCATCGGGGAAGAGGAGCAGAGGCTTTTTGCCTCCATGGAGGAGCATTTCCAGGCGTATGTCCATGGAAACGGCGGCTTCCAGTATATGAAGCAGTATGAGCAGCCGGTGAAGAGCCTGGAGGAGCTTCTGGAGGCCCACAGAAAGCTGCCGGAGGTGGTGGAGTGGTGCGAGACCCTGAACCAGACCGTGGCGGAGCGGGATGTGACCATCCAGAAGCAGCAGGAGGTCCAGCGGCTCACCAATAACCATGTGGCAAATCTGGATGTGATCATCGCGGATCTCCGCCGGGAAAACGGGGAGATCGCAAAAACGCTGCAGTATCTTTCCAGGCACGAGTCAGTGATATGGAAGGGCTTAAGAAAATGCCATCGGCTGGTGGACCGGGCCTTCCCGGAGGGGACCAGAAAGCGGAAGGTCTTAAAGTATGTGAAAAATACCATCCGTCATCCGGGAAAATATCTGGGGCTTTATCTGACGGGAGAGGGAAGGAACCGGATCGGCGGCGACTTCCAGATCGGCGAGGGATATCTGGAGCACGGAAAGCTGCGGTTCCCGTACTTTGAGGAGCCGGAGGTCTCTGTGGTGATCCCGGTCTATAACCAGATCCACTATACCTACGCCTGCCTGGTGTCCATTCTGGAGAACACGCCGGACGTGTCCTATGAGATCATCATTGCCGACGACGTTTCCACCGATGCAACCAGGGAGCTTTCCAGGTACGCGGAAAATGTGGTGATCTGCCGCAATGAGACCAACCAGGGCTTTTTAAGGAACTGCAACAATGCGGCGAAAAAGGCCCGGGGAAAATATATCATGTTCTTAAATAACGATACCCAGGTGACGCCGGGGTGGCTTTCCTCCCTGGTAGACCTGATCGGCTCCGATCCGTCCATCGGTATGGTGGGCTCCAAGCTGGTGTACCCGGACGGTCGGCTCCAGGAGGCCGGCGGCATCATATGGAGCGACGGCTCCGGCTGGAATTATGGCCGTCTGGATGATCCGAACAAGGCGGAATATAATTATGTGAAGGACGTGGATTATATTTCCGGAGCCGCCATCCTGTTATCCAGGAAGCTGTGGAACCAGATCGGCGGCTTTGACGACCGGTTTGCTCCGGCCTACTGTGAGGATTCCGACCTGGCATTTGAGGTGCGGAAGGCCGGCCTGCGGGTGGTATACCAGCCCCTGTCCAAGGTGATCCATTTTGAGGGCGTGTCCAACGGCACCGACGTCAACGGAACGGGCTTAAAGCGCTACCAGGTGGAAAACAGCCGGAAGCTTAAAGAAAAGTGGGCCGAGGAGTTTAAAAAGCAGTGCGTCAACACGGGAAATCCCAACCCGTTCCGGGCCAGGGAGAGGAGCCAGGGAAAGCCGGTGATCCTGGTGGTGGACCATTACGTGCCCACCTTCGATAAGGACGCCGGTTCCAAGACCACCTACCAGTATCTGAAGATGTTCTTAAAGAAGGGTTATGCGGTGAAATTCCTGGGAGATAATTTCCTCCATGAGGAGCCGTATTCCACGGTCCTGCAGCAGATGGGCGTGGAGATCCTTTACGGACCGGAATACCAGGCCGGGATCTGGGACTGGATCATGAAGAACAAAGACGAGATCGATTTTGCATACCTGAACCGGCCCCATATTGCGGTGAAGTATGTGGATTTCCTGAAGCAGAACACCAATATCAAGATCATTTATTATGGCCATGACCTTCATTTCCTGCGGGAATACCGGGAGTATGAGCTGACCGGGGACATCCAGAAGAAGCGGGATTCCGATTACTGGAAGTCCATCGAATTTTCCCTGATGGAAAAGGCGGCGGCAGCCTACTATCCGTCCTATGTGGAGGAGGAGGCCATCCATGCGGTGAAGCCGGAGCTTCCTGTGAAGGCCATCACAGCGTATGTATATGAAACGTTCCTGGAAAACATCGACATGGATTTTGCAAAGCGGGAGGGACTCCTGTTTGTAGGCGGCTTTGCCCATCCGCCCAATGCAGACGCGGTCCTGTGGTTTGCAAAGGAGGTATTCCCTCTGATCCGGGAGAAGCTGGATGTGACTTTTTACGTGGTGGGCTCCAAGGTGACGGAGGAGATCCGGGCCCTGGAGCAGCCGGGAAGCGGCATTGTGGTCAAGGGCTTTGTATCGGAGGAGGAGCTGGCAGCGCTTTACGCCGGCTGCCGCCTGGTGGTGGTTCCCCTGCGGTATGGGGCAGGCGTCAAGGGCAAGGTGGTGGAGGCCGTATATAACGGTTCTGTCATTGTCACCACGTCCATTGGGGCGGAAGGGATCCCGGAGGCCGGGGATATCATGAGGATCGCCGACGAGCCGGAGGATTTCGCCGGGGCAGTGGTGAGCCTTTACAACGATCCGGATACCTGCGCCGCCATGTGCCGGAAGACCCAGGACTACATCCGGGAGCATTTCAGCGTAGACGCCGCCTGGAAGGTGATCGAAGAAGACTTTACGCGGTAAAAGATATGATTGGGTAGATGAAGATGGGCCGCCCGCTTTTGCGGGCGGCCTGGACACAGAACGCGGACCCCTGGGAGAAAGCCCCAGGGCTCCGCGTTTTTTTTTTGAGGAAGCGGCTGGCCAAGGATTTTTGGAGCCGTTTCATTTTATTATTCTCCCCGGAAGCTGATGTTCCGGCCGGTAATTCCAGCCAGCTCCTCCAGCTTGCGATCCTGTCCAGCCCCAGTCATCTTTTTTGTCCTTGCGTTCCGGTCATTCCCCAGGTCGGCGTCTCTGTTCCTCTGTTCTGGGCAGCCCCAGTCATCTTTTTTGTCCTGGCATTCCGGTCATTCCCCCAGGTCAGTTTTTCTGTTCCCCTGTTCTGGCCCATCCCAGGTCGTCCTAGCTGGCCGATTATTCTGTATATTTTGGGGGTTAGCCTTGACTATTGGGCATAAAAGGGATAATTTTTCCCCCGTGCCCAGAAATTAGGGAAATTTTGGGCATAGGGGAAGAAAGATGGGGGGTATGCCCGTAAAGCCAGGGAAAATCCGGGAAAAAGATTAGATTTCCGGAAAAAAATGGGCATACCAGAAAAAAAGACGTATTTATGCCCGGTAGTTCAGACTAACCAAACGGATTTTCACACTCCGAGACAGGATCCGCGCTTGCTCCAAAGCCTCATCCTAGAGCTGTGATCCGCGCCCTACCCCAAAGTCCCGGTCTGTGCCTGGAACAGTCTCCTTCTGGATCAGATCCACCCCCCGTCCAGCCGGAGGATCTGGCCGGTGAGGTAGTCCGGGGATCCTGTCATGGCAAAGACCACATCCGCCACCTCTTCCGGCCGCCCCATGCGGCCGGCCGGGATCTCGTCCAGGAGCGCTTCCTCCTCTTCTGTGGACAGAAACCCGTTCATTTCTGTATCGATGGCGCCGCAGGCAATGGCATTGACCTGGATCCCGGAGGGAGCCAGCTCCTTGGCAAGAGCCTGGGTAAGGGCTCCCACGCCGCCCTTGGAGGCGGAATAGGCTGTCTCACAGGAAGCGCCGCAGACGCCCCATACAGAGGAAATATTGACGATGCGGCCAGACTGCTTTTTAACCATGCCCGGAACCGCCAGCTTACAGCAGTGGAAGACCGATGACAGGTTGGAGGCGATCAGTGTGTTCCACTGGGAAACGTCCATATCCTGTAAAAGCCCGATCCAGGAGATCCCGGCGTTGTTGACCAGGATGTCCAGGTCCCCGAATCGCTCCTGGATCCGGGCGAACAGGCGGGTACAGTCCTCCCAGTTTCCCACGTCTGC
>CAJMRM010000037.1 GCA_905215775.1 uncultured bacterium | reverse complement strand
AAAATAAAGGAGCTGCCGGAGGTGGACGACGCCGTCCTCACCTTTGCCACCAGGCAGCTCCGGGTCTACTCCTCTGCCGGTACGGCCCTTCTCCCCAAAATGCAGGAGATCGCCGATAAGATCGAGCCCGGTACCCGGATCACGGTCCGGGAGGAGGGAAAACGTCAGAAAGACGTTCATAATGAGAAGCATTCCAGCGATCTTCCTGAAATCCTGGCCGGAGCCGGACTTTTCATCGCCGGTTCCCTTCTTTCCGGCCCCATGCCCGGCGTTTCCATCCTCTGCTTTGTGATCGCGTACCTGATCCTGGGAAAGGACGTGCTTTTTACTGCCCTTAAAAATATGAAGACCGGCCATGTGATGGATGAAAACTTCCTTATGAGCCTGGCGACCCTGGGGGCCTTTGTGATCCGGGAATACGGAGAGGCCGTGGGCGTTATGCTGTTTTACCGCATCGGCGAAGCCTTTGAGCACCGGGCGGTGGAAAAGAGCCGCAGCCAGATCATGGACGCAGTGGATCTCCGTCCGGAAACGGTGCTCCTGGACGAAGGCGGCTCCATCCGGGAGATCCCGGCAGAATCCGCACGCATCGGCCAGGTGATCCAGGTGCGTCCCGGCGACCGGATCCCCCTGGACGGCGTGATCGTCGAGGGAGAAAGCCGTCTGGATACCTCTCCCATCACCGGCGAGCCGGTTCCCGTGGCCGTCCGCGAGGGCAGCTCCGTTTTATCCGGCTGCGTCAATACCTCCGGACTCTTAAAGCTCCGGGTGGAAAAGGAGCTTTCCGAATCCATGGTCACCCGGATTCTGGATTCTGTGGAAAATGCCGCCGCCCAGAAGCCCCAGGTGGAGCGGTTCATCACAAAATTTGCCCGGATCTATACTCCCGTGGTAGTAGCCCTGGCAGCCGCCACCGCCATCCTTCCGTCCCTCTTTACCGGGGACTGGAACCATTGGGTCTACACAGCCCTGACCTTCCTGGTCATCAGCTGTCCCTGCGCCCTGGTCTTAAGCGTTCCCCTGTCCTTTTTCTCCGGCATCGGAGCCGGTTCCCGGAAGGGGATCCTGTTTAAGGGAGGGATCGCCCTGGAGGCCCTGAAAAATGTAAAGGTCGTGGTCATGGATAAGACCGGCACCATCACCAAAGGGAACTTCGTGGTACAGACGGTGACTCCCTCCGGCTCCATGGAAAAAGAAGAGCTCCTGGCTCTGGCGGCTGCCTGTGAGACCGCCTCCACCCATCCCATCGGCATCAGTATTCTGGCCGCCGCAAGGGAGCAGGCCCTTTCGGTGGAAACGCCCAGGAATCTGGCCGAGATCCCCGGAAAGGGGATCCGTGCCGTCACATCCGCAGGCGTACTCCTCTGCGGAAACCGGAAGCTTCTGGAGGAAAACCAGGTAGATCTGGGCGGCTTTCAGGAAGATGCCGGCTCCACCATGGTGCTGCTGGCAAGGGACGGCGTATACGCCGGTTCCATTTCCATTGCCGATACCGTAAAGCCAGAGGCCGCCTCTGCCATTGCATCCCTTAAGAAAATGGGGATCCGGACCGCCATGCTCACCGGAGACAGCGAAGCCGCTGCAAACGCCGTGGCCGCCTCCACCGGCATCGACCAGGTATATGCAAAGCTCCTTCCCGGCGATAAGCTGGATCTTTTACAGAAGCTCCGGAAGGAGGCCGGAAACGCCATGTTCGTGGGCGACGGCATCAACGATGCACCGGTGCTGGCCGGAGCCGATGTGGGCGCCGCCATGGGCAGCGGAGCCGACGCAGCCATCGAGGCCGCCGACGTGGTCTACATGACCTCCAGCATGGAAGCCATTCCCGAGTCCATCCGCATTGCCAGAAAGACCGGGGCCATCGCCGCCCAGAACGTGGTCTTCGCCCTGGCCGTCAAGATCCTGGTCATGATCCTGGGACTGGCGGGCTTTGCCTCCATGTGGATGGCCGTATTTGCCGATTCCGGCGTGGCCATGCTCTGCGTGTTAAATTCCATCCGGGTATTGTATAAGAAGGGCTGATAACCCCGGAGAGCACAATTTAAAAACAGCCTTGCCATCTGGGCATTTCCTGGATCCTTTCCCGGAAATGTCCAGATTTTTTTACCGGAAGAATTTCCGTTTCTGCAGGAACGCCCGTCTCCCCCCGGGAATGAAAGCCAGCCTTCCGGAACCCCGGGCCGAAAACTCTCATACAATAAAACATAGCTTTTTCCGGGAGGGAAAATTATGAAAAAAATCGTATGCGGGATCCTGGCCGGGAGCCTGGTCCTGACCGCGGCCACCGGCTGCCAGAAAGACGCATCCGGCAAAACGCCCATCACCCTAAACGAGGTGGCCCATTCCATCTTCTACGCGCCCCAGTACGCCGCCATTGAGCTGGGGTATTTTGAGGATGAGGGACTGGACGTAACCCTGGTCAACGGCGGAGGCGCCGATAAGGTCATGACGGCGCTGGTATCCGGAGAGGCCGACATCGGCTTCATGGGATCTGAGGCCTCCATCTATACCTACGCCAACGGGGAAGCCGACTACGCCGTAAACTTTGCCCAGCTGACCCAGAGAGCCGGAAATTTCCTGGTGGGCCGGGAGCCGGAGCCGGATTTCCAGTGGGAGGACCTAAAGGGAAAGAAGGTGCTGGGAGGAAGGGCCGGCGGCATGCCCCAGATGGTCTTTGAATATATCTTAAAGAAAAACGGCATCGACCCGGGGAACGATCTTTCCATTGACCAGAGCATAAGCTTCGGTCTCACCGCCGCTGCCTTTACCAGCGATGACGCAGACTATACCGTGGAATTCGAGCCCTTCGCCACAGCCCTGGAGCTGGAGGGAAACGGCCATGTGGTGGCCTCCCTGGGCGAAAGCTCCGGCTATGTCCCCTATACGGCATATTGTGCAAAGAAAAGCTATATTGAAAAAAATCCGGAAATCATACAGAAATTCACAAATGCGATCCAGAAAGGCCTGGAGTACGTCAATTCCCACACATCCGCGGAAATCGCAAAAACCATAAAACCCCAGTTCAAAGAAACAGATGAAACCGCCCTGACGGCCATTGTGGAACGGTATAAGGCCCAGGATACCTGGAAGGCCGATACCGTTTTTGAGAAGGAAAGCTTCAGCCTTCTCCAGAATATCCTGGAAGAGGCCGGAGAGCTTCCGGCCAGAGTCCCGTATGAGGACCTGGTGACCACAGACTTCGCCAGGGCGGCGGTGATAGAGTAAACGATATTTATTTTTTCTTGTAGACAGCTTTATAGACTCCCAGGGAGATCAGGATCACGGCCACCATGACGATGCTCTGGACGCTGGAATACGCGCTTCCCAGAACCAGGGCGATGAGAATGGCCAGAGCCACAGGCAGAGTGGCTACCTTCAGGTTCTTTAACACCACGGGGATCACCATGGGACCCACCAGCGCCGGGAACAGGTTGTCAAAGGCCGGAGCGATCACCGGATTGGTAAGCAGCGGAGCCATAATGGGGGCCAGGAACAGCATGCCGCAGAATACGATGGCTGTGGTCACAAAGGCCGAGGCGGCCACGGCCAGTATGGCTACGACCCGTCCCTTTTCGCTGCCCTCCTCACATTCCATGATCTTCATGGCATTTAAGGCTGCCGGGAGCTTCATGTTCTGGACGTTTCCCGTGGAGGACGCCAGGTACACGGCTCCCGGGCCGATGATGGGGGCCATGGACAGCTTTTCGCACAGTCCTGTGATGGCGAAGATCAGCATAATGGGAAGCGCAGCCTTTATGGTGGCCGCCAGATCGATCTTCAGCCCGAAGATCACGCAGACAGCGGCCGGGACCAGTAAGAAAAAGCACCATACCACCAGGGTAGAGGTGATCCCCAGCCGGTGGATCCGGGCGTCGAACTGCTGACGCCCGTTTTCATTGTTCTTATTTTCCTGATTCATACGTTCATTCTCCTTTCACTGCTTCTACCGCATCAGCGCCGTGACCACGCAGGAGGCCGCCATACCGGCGATCATGCTCAGGGAAAAAGAAAACTCGTTCAGAGTCTTATACTTCCTCCCGACGGCGTTCATGGCGATCATACATGCCGCAGATACCACAATAGCTGCCATGGACGGAATATTCCCCACATCGATCAGATACGGAGCTGAAAGGGTAGCCATCATTCCAAGAAACATGATATTGGGGATCACGCTTCCGAAGCCTCCGGCGCTTTTTTCCAGGGACTGCATCTTTTTATCGTATTTCTTTAACAGCAGCGCCGACATGGACGATAGGAACACGCCCAGAGTCACCACCCACATCAGGGAGCCGAACACGTCCGGAGAGAAATCGGCGCTTCCCAGGCCATCGTAGCCCAGGGAGGTGACGGCCATATTGGCTGCCAGTGTTTCATAGGACGCAGATCCGATGACAGAAAGCCTGAGCCACGCAAAAAACTTTCCCAGGACCGGCATCAGGATCATATAGCTGATGATGATCGGCAGCGACGGAACAACGGAGAACAGAGCGCTGCTCTTGATCACCTTCATCAGATCCTTTTTCTCAAATCCCAGCTCCAGCGCCCTCCTCCAGGCCATTCTGAAAAAGATCGCCGCCTGTACCAGGACCACCAGGATGGCCAGACCGCAGAGCACGGCCATCACCGGGCTGTTCGCCACTGAAAAATACATTTTTTCCATTTGTAACCCTCCACTTCTGATTTAAAAGGAACCGGCCTTCACATTTTCCGGGATCATGCACCGGTACTCGCAGGCTTCCTTCGCTTCTTTCATTTCCTCCCAGGCGGCCTCCACCAGCTCCGGCTTTTCCATCAGCTCCAGGGCTGTCCTTGCCAGTACCGCGGCCGCTCCGGTCATCCCCCGGTGGGCGATGGCGGATTTTCCCTGGGCCACTGCCAGCCAGGAATGGGCCGGAGTCCCCAGGGCGAAGCAGGCGCTGCCGAACCAGGCCGATGGAACGTTCCAGCTTACGTCTCCCACATCTGTGGAGCCCTGCTTTAAAGGCAGGGGAGGAACACAGACGTCTGCCATGGCTCCCCGGAAAAAGGCCTTCCCCTTTTCTCCCATGAGCTTCGCCGCCATGGTCTGGTACAGGGTCCAATCTCCCGGATCTCCCACTGCATGGAATTTTTCTGCGTAATCCAGCTCCTCCTGGGAATAATCCAGAGGGAAGATCTCCTTCATATGGCCGTATACCAGGTTATCCAGGACCTTATTCTGGAGCACATCCGCATAGGCGCTGACCACCTGGATCTCCACCTTTGTCTCTGTCATCAGCGCCGCTCCCCGGGCAATGTTGTGGACCCGCTCTGCCAGCTCACAGACCTGGTCCACCCTGGGAGCCCGGACGGAATAGATGACCTCTGCATGGGCCTGCACCACGTTGGGCGCGTCTCCGCCTGTATCCGTCACCGCGTAATGGACCCTGGCGTCGGGGATCATATGCTCTCTCATATAGTTGCAGCCTACATTCATCAGCTCCACGGCGTCCAGGGCGCTCCGTCCCAGATAGGGGGATGCGGCCGCATGGGCGCTTTTTCCGGTGAACCGGTAAATGATCCGGGCATTGGCCAGGCTGGATACGGAGGCAAAGGTTGCAGAATAGGGATGCCATGCCAGACAGATATCGCAATCCTTAAAACAGCCCTCCCGCACCATAAAGGCCTTTCCGGCTCCGCCCTCCTCTGCGGGGCAGCCGAAATACACAATGGTTCCCTGGCCCGGATGCTCCATCAGATAATCCTTCACGGCCACCGCAGCCTCCAGGCACCCGGTCCCCAGGAGATGATGGCCGCAGCCATGGCCCGGCGCTCCCTCGGCCAGAGGCTTTTTCACCGCTGCGTCCGCCTCCTGGGAAAGCTTTGGAAGGGCGTCATATTCCCCCAGCAGTCCGATGACCGGACGGCCGCTCCCGGCTTTGGCCAGGAACGCGGTGGGGATATTCCCGATCCCCTCTTCCACCGTAAAGCCCTCTTTTCTTAAAAATTCCATCTGGAGCCTGGAAGATTTCTCTTCCTTAAAGCGCATCTCTGCAAATCCCCAGATCTGGTCGCTCATCTCCCAGAACTGTTCCTTTTTACTCTGGATCAGAGAATCCAGCAGTTCAAAATCCATCTTGTTTCCTCCTTTATATCTCTGTCTGGACGATCCCGCCGGGATCCCTGGGCAGCAGAATTTTTTTCCATACGATTTCCTCCAGCCGTTTCAGATCCCTTTTTTCTTCCTTCGTAAGTCCCTGGGGATCCTTTAAGACCTCATGAAACGGCAGAAGGCGGCAGTCGTACTCCTCTCCCTCCTTTTCCTCGCAGAGGATATACACCGGAAGGACCTTTAATCCATGGATCAGCGTCCGCCCCATTCCGTCCTTATCCCTTCCCCTGGCAGCCTGGAACCGCACCACATAGGTGAGCTTTGAATTTTTTGTCAGCGGATGGTAGCTGACAAAGTCTCCCAGGGAATAGATGACCAGACATTGCCTTCCGTCCCTGGCCCTGTACCGCTCCATGGGCTGGCTCACATGGGGATGGGAACCCAGGATCACGTCCACGCCCAGGTCCATGACCCTTCTGGCCGCCTCCATGACGTTTTTATGGGGATACATCTCAAATTCCCATCCCCAGTGAATGGAGGCGATGACCAGGTCCGCTCCCCGCTCCCGGGCCAGTCTCACATGGCGCTCCACCAGAGAAAGATCCGGATCCTCATCATTGAACCGCACCTCGTTGATCAGATATTTTTTCTCATACTCGTTGCCGTTCATATCAAATGTGTAGGAAAGCAGGGCAGTTTTGATCCCATTGATCTCCGTGACCAGCACGTCCTCCTGCTCCTCCGGCGTCCGGTTGGTTCCGGAATGGAGCGCCCCCTTTTCATCCAGGAGGTCCAGAGTGGCCAGAAGGCCGCCCTCCCCGTAATCGTAGCAGTGATTGTTGGCTGTGGAAAAATAATCGATCCCATGGCCGTTCTCCCAGAACCGTTCAAACATGCCCCGGGTGGTGTTCATTTTCGGCGGCTGGCCCAGCACCTGGTTCCTTCCCACCGGGGCCTTCTCCCAGATGCAGGACTCCAGGTTGGCGCAGGTCAGATCGGTGTCCATATAAAAGCTCCGGATCCCGTCAAACAGCCGTCCGGTGGATCCTTCTGTCAGACAGTCCACTGCCATCAGGTCCCCCGCTCCGGTGACGGTCATCTCCCGCTCCACCGTAAAGCCCTCCGGAAGGGAAAAGTCCAGATTCTGGGAGGCCAGATGCTCCTCGATCCCCGAGCCCTTTTCCGCAATTTCCAGCTGATGGACCCAGCAGCGGTACGCCCACTTCAGTTTTTCTTTTTTATTGCCTGCCACATCGTAGCGCCCCTTCACCGGCTGCGGATACCGGAACTCGTTCCACATGACCACACTGGCGGCCTTTGCGGCTGCGATGACGGCTTTGGAGGTTTTGTACTTCATAACGGCTCCTTTCCCATCTCTTTATGGTAATTTTACCGATTTTTCACCAGTTCTTCCACCAGACCCTTGCCCCTTTTTCTGTGATTCTTATCCTTTTTCTTCAATATCAAAAAAATAGTTCATGAAATAATTGGTATTTCATGAACTATTCCAGATCTATCCGATCCTTCGGATGTGCCAGAAGGCCACGGCGTTGAAGGCCAGGCTCTGGCGGATCTCCAGGGTGTCCTCCACCGTCCTGTCCTCCAGGGTCAGAGCCGGGTTGCAGAAATTTTTCATATATTCGATCACATCTCCATCGGGAGCCGTATAAAGATCCACCCGGACCCAGCTCTGGTAGATGCTCCCGTTGTCCTTGTCCAGGTACATGCTCTTTAACCGGTATTTTCCCTTTTCTATCCCCGTAAACGTCACCGACACAGGCCGTATAAGGCCGTCCTTTTTTATCTGGTCCAGGGACAGGAACGGATCAATATAATAGGGAGCCCATAAAAGTATATAATAGTTTCCCTTTTCGTCCCCCGTCACCAGAGCGCCGTCCTCCTCCAGAAAGATCCTGGTTCCCAGCATAGACAGAAACCGCAGGACAAAAAACAGCGGCCGTTTCACGCCCCGGTACAGATAAAGGCTCAGAGGATATGTAAAAAAATCCTCCCCGTCCGGCTCCAGGTTCAGCCGGAAGCCGGCCCCGGCGATCCTCCCCCTGAGCCGGACCAGAAGATCCGGGATCAGGGCAGTCCGGTGAAATTCGCCGGCCTCCACCAGGGATCTTCCGGTCAGGGTATTCCAGTCCAGAAGCCACACCGGGGCGCTTATGCCGTTTTCCTCCATCCACGCCTCCGCCCTGCGCAGGCACGTTTCATGGTAATGGCGCTGGAACTGCTCGTAGGAAAACGCGTCCGACGGAGCCTGAGCCTCGTTGGGATCCTGGCGGACGGTAATAAAATCCACTGGAAACCCCGGCCTTTCTGTTCCCGCCCGGGGATCTGCAAAAACCCCCAGAAGCGCTCCGGGAAATGCCCGGCGGACAGCCTCCGCCAGCAGCACGGACCGGGCCGTTCCGGTCTCCCGGAGCTCAAACCGCCAGTGCTTCTCACTTTCATCCCTGGGGCTTCTTCCGCCGCCCTCCTGCTGGGCCAGTCTGGAAAGCACCGCCTCCACAACGGCGGGATCTGCGTCCGCCTCCACCCGGATCAGCGGCGTGAGCTCCAGGGTATCCAGAAAGCGGAAGGCCAGGATCGTCTCCAGCTCGCCAATGACGCCGCAGAAGGAACCTGCGGAAAATACCCCCTCCAGGCAGACATAGGAAAATCCGATGGCGCTCTGGGCGCTTTCGATCTGGTCCTGGACCGTTTTCTGCCGGAGCCGTGAAGCGTCTCCCACATAGAGCACCCGGGCCGGGAGGCACAGCCGTGTCCCCTGGCCTTCTGCCGGGGCCTTATACTCCCTGACCGCAGAATCCCTTTGTTTTTCATAGGAATGGATAAACCGGATCAGGGTATCCAGAGAGCCCTCCGGCCCGTTTTCCAGGATCTCCATCTGATCCGGCAGCTCCTCCTCCCTTTTTACCCGCCTGCGGTATTCTGCCGCCGTACAGGAAAACTCCCGCTGGAACGCCCGGTTCAGGGCCTCGGCGCTGGAAAATCCGTTGTTTAACGCGATCCGGGTCAGGGAAGCGTCTGTGGCTGCCAGCTCTCTTCTGGCTCCCCGGAGCCGCAGGGCGTTTAAATACTCCAGATAGGTGGTCCCCAGCTCCCGCTTAAAGAGCCGGGAAAGATAGGAGGGCGACAGATAAAATCTCCCCGCCATTTCCTCCAGGGTCACGGGCTCGCCAAAGCCCGCCTCCATGGCCTCCAGCACCTGGAGCAGATGGCCGTTCTCCGTGCCGTACCGTTTTCTGTCATGCCCGCTGACAAACTGGGTCAGCAGCGTATGGAGAAGAAGAGGAGCCACCGACTGGATCAGCAGCTCATACCCGGCTTCATGGCCGTAGCTGTGCATGGCGATCTGGAGGATCTGGGAGCGCATAGAATCGTACAAAGGACCTGTGGCTGCATTTTCGCTGGTGGAAACGCAGGAAAAGCGGGTATACAGCGTCTCCCGGCACACCCGCTCCAGATATTCCTCTCCCATGGAGAGCCATACGGTCACGTTGGGTTCCCCGCTTTCCAGGGAATAAAATTCCCCATGGCCGATCACCATCAGATCCCGCTCCGATAAGGTCTGCTGCCGCTCCGAGCTCCATACCCGGACTGTTCCTCTGAGTACCAGAAGAAACGCCAGACCGCTGTTCACTGAACCGTGTTTTTTCTGAATGTTTCCCAGAAATACCCGTATCTGCTCCATGGCCGCCTCCTTTTCCGGCGTTCTCCGCCGTTTTCGTCTATCATACCGTATGGCTCTGGAAAATGCAATCGGTACTGCCTTCCCGCTCCTCCGGCCTGGATGCCGACCTGATGTCGTAAGAGGTTATTCATATATTTGTAAATTGCTTTTTCTCCCTTCCTCCCTTATAATGACCGTATCACCACTCGTTGTGGGATTTGAAGGAGGATTTTGAATTTATGAAAAAATTTACACAGAACAAACAGTTAACCGCAGTCATCATGGCCGCCTCCCTGGCCCTTGCTTCTCTTACCGGCTGCTCCAGCCCTTCTGCCGGCAAGGAGCCCACCTCCCAGGAAACAGAAGCCGCGGTCAGCGTGTCCCTGGATGACGTTTTAAATAAGGTCAAGGAAGCCTATGGGGAGGACTACATCCCCAGTACCGCCATGGATGAGCAGATGTTAAACGACATCATCGGCCTTTCCCCGGAGCTGTACGAATCCTATGTGGCCGAGATGCCCATGATCA
Organism: uncultured bacterium; assembly: GCA_905215775.1. Classification (GTDB taxonomy): domain Bacteria; phylum Bacillota; class Clostridia; order Lachnospirales; family Lachnospiraceae; genus Alitiscatomonas. The sequence continues at coordinate 21,844 of CAJMRM010000037.1, read as the reverse complement.
GCACCTTTGTGGAGACCTTCATCGGAGTAAAGGCGAAGGAAGGACAGGGAGACGGCGTAGAAAAGGCGCTGACCGAATACCGGGACCGTCTGGTGAACGACACCATGCAGTATCCCATGAACGTTTCCAAGATCCAGGCCTCCCAGGTGGTCCGCCACGGCGATTACGTATTCTTCGTGATGCTGGGAGGACCCGATGACGCAGCCCTGGAGCAGGGCGACGAGGCAGCCTTAAAATCCGCAGAGGAAAATAACAAGATCGCCATCGACGTGATCGACGGCTTCTTCCAATAAGCCATGGTCTTTTCCAGCCTCTTATTTTTATTCCGCTTTCTGCCGCTGTTTCTGGCCCTCTATTTCCTGGCGCCCAGAAAGCTGCGGAACGGAGTGTTATTTATCGGAAGTCTGATCTTCTATGGATGGGGGGAGCCTGTGTATATCTCGCTCCTCCTTTTTTCCACGCTGGTGGATTTTTTCCATGGAAAGCTGGTGGGCAGCTTTTTAAGCCGCGGAAACCGGAAAGCCGCCAGAATGACGGTCGCATCCTCTGCATTCATCAATCTGTCTCTTCTGGTGATCTTTAAATATACAGACTTTTTCATCCGCTCCATAAACAGCCTCACCGGAAGCGGGATCCCTCTCCTGGGCCTGGCCCTGCCCATCGGGATCTCCTTTTACACGTTCCAGACCATGTCCTACACCATCGACGTATACCGGGGCGAGGCTCCGGTCCAGAACAATATCATAAGCTTCGGGGCTTATGTGTCCATGTTCCCCCAGCTCATTGCCGGCCCCATTGTCCGTTACCGGGATATTGCCGCAGAGATGAACGCCCGGACCGAAAGCGCTGAACGGTTTTCTCTGGGCGTCCGCCGTTTTGTGGTGGGATTGGGAAAAAAGGTCCTGCTGGCCAACCAGGCCGGCGCCCTGTGGACAGAGATCACAGCCATCCCACCTTCCGGCCGCAGTGTCCTTATGGTATGGATGGGGATCCTGGCCTTTGCCTTCCAGATCTATTTTGATTTTTCCGGCTATTCCGATATGGCCGTGGGCATGGGCCACATGCTGGGCTTCCATTTTCCGGAGAATTTCAACTATCCGTATATTTCAAAAAGTATCACGGAATTCTGGCGGCGGTGGCATATTTCCCTGGGAACCTGGTTTAAGGAGTATGTATACATCCCCCTGGGCGGCAACCGGAAGGGCGGCCTGTTCCAGGTACGGAACATCCTGATCGTATGGCTTTTAACGGGGATCTGGCACGGAGCCAGCGTAAATTTCCTGTTATGGGGAGTCTATTTCGGACTTCTCCTTTTACTGGAAAAATTCGTTCTGATGAAATATTTAAAAAAGCTCCCCTCCGGGATCCAGTGCGCCTCTTCCCTGCTGCTGGTACTCCTTGGCTGGGTGCTGTTTGCCTTTGAGGACATGGGGCAGGGGCTCCAGTATCTGCTTCAGATGGCCGGAGCCGCGGGACTTCCCCTCTGCAATGATCGGACCGTATTCCTGCTTTCCGGAAACCTGGTCCTGCTGGCCGCCTGCGCCCTGGGCTCCACGCCTCTGCCCGCCAGGCTTGCCGGAGGGTGGAAAAACCGTTTCCCGGAACCCCTGTTCCTGGGCCTGGTGCTGCTCCTCTCCACTGCATACCTGGTAAACGCCACCTATAACCCGTTTTTATATTTCCGCTTTTAGCGCAGAAAGGACACGACCATGAAAAAAAATATATCCTATCCGGCTGTGATGACCGGGCTTTTCTGTGCCTTTCTTGGACTGGGTACAGCCCTTTCCGTTTTCATGCCCAGACGGACGTTTTCTGAAACGGAAAACCGCTACCTGGCAAAACGGCCGGCTCTCACCTGGGAGTCCGTAAAAAGCGGAAAATTCGGTTCCGGCTATGAGATCTATTTAAGCGACCAGTTTCCTTTCCGGGATTTCTGGATCGGATTTAAAACGGCTGCGGAAAAGGTCCAGTTAAAGAAAGAGATCAACGGCGTCTTTCTGGGAAAGGACGGCTATCTCATCGAGGCCTTTTATCCCGAAGACATGGATCCGGCGCTTTCAGAGAAAAATCTGGACACCCTGACAGCCTTCGCCCTCCGTCAGGAGGAGCTTTTGGGGGAGGGCCATGTGAAGATCCTCCTGGCCCCCACGGCCTCTGAGATCCTCACGGAAAAGCTCCCGGCCTCTGCCGCTCCGTTTTCCCAGGCAGCGGTCACCGATTCCCTGAAAAACGCCGGGCTGTCCTCCATGATGGTTCCCGTAAGGGACGCCCTTTTGCAGGAATCGTCTGCCGGATCGGGCCGGCCGCTTTATTACAGGACGGACCATCACTGGACGGCTCACGGGGCCTACACGGCCTACAGGACCTGGGCGGCCGGTTCCGGTCTCATGCCCCTGGAGGCTTCCGGATTTTCTGTGGAAACCGTTTCCCAGGACTTCCTGGGCACCATCCACTCCAAGCTCAACGTTCCTGTAAAGCCTGACTCCATCGAGCTTTACAGGCCGGTCCGGGAGCCGGAATGGAGCGTGTTTTATGACGGGAGCCAGGAGCCTGTCCACAGCCTTTACTCCATGGAGGCCTTAAAGACCCGGGATAAATACCGGGTGTATCTGGACGGAAACCATGGTCTCACAAAAATCGTCAATCCCCAGGCGGGCGGCAGCGGGAAGCTTCTTATTATCAAGGACTCCTATGCCCACTGCTTCGCTCCCTTTGCTGCCCTCCATTTTCCGGAGACCCTTATGATCGACCTCCGGTATTATAACGGAAAGCCCGGGGACCTGATCCGGGACCAGGAGATCACCGACGTCCTCGTCCTGTACCAGATCCCGGGATTCCTAAAGGACCGGAATATCAGCAAGCTGGCGTGGGGGTAAAAAACAGCCCCCACACCCTTTTCAGACAGTCTGGAAATCCGGCCTTTTCCACAGATTCCCCGGCAATAACGGCCGAACGGCCCAGCTCCTCTCCGCCCAGCGTATAGACCAGATATCCCAAAACGTCCCCCTCTGCCACCGGGGCCTCCACCGGACCCTCCAGCTCCAGCTCCCTCTCTATGGCAGAAAAGTCTTCCCCATGGAGTCCCAGAAAGGAAAATCCCTCTCTGTACCCGGTCTTTACAAAGTCCCGGACGCCTCCAGCCACCCGGATATCCGGCAGCTCCGGCGGATCCTCATCCCGGTACAGGCGGCAGTTTCCGTACCCGTAGTTCAAAAGAGTTACCGCATCCTGGAACCTTACCTTATAATCCGGCGCGGCCATGATGGCTGCGATCAGCTCCACCCCGTCTTTTTTCGCCGTGGCCGACAGGCAGTATTTGGCAATGCTGGTGGAGCCCGTCTTAAGTCCCGTTACCTGGAAATTCACAGGCATCTTCAAAAGCCGGTTGGTGTTGGACAGGCCGAATTCCTTTGTCCCCTGTCTGGTCACATGGGTGATGTTTTCCATCCATATGGTGGAATAATTGATGATCTGGGGATATTTTGTGATCAGCTCCCGGGACATCAGGGCAATATCCCGGGCCGTGGTCACATGGTCCGGTGAGTCTGTAAGCCCGCAGCAGTCCACAAACCTCGTATGCTCCATGCCAAGGCCTGCGGCCCGCTCATTCATCATCCGCACGAAGGTCCCTTCGTCCCCGCCTATGTACTCTGCCATGGCCACAGAGGCATCATTCCCGGAGGCGATGACAATGCACTTGATCAGCGTTTCCACGGTCTGCATCTCCCCCTCCTCCAGAAATACCTGGGAGCCTCCCATGGATTTGGCGTAGGCGCTGGTCACCACCTGGTCATCCAGACGGATCTTTCCCGACTGGAGGGCGTCAAATATGAGGATCAGCGTCATGATCTTTGTGACGCTGGCGGGGTTTCTGGGCTCATCGGCATTTTTTTCAAAGATCACCGTTCCCGTGGACGCCTCCATAAGAAGGGCCGACGGCGCTGCGATCTGCGGCCCCCCGGCGCTCTCCTCCGGGACAGCCCCCGGCTGGGCTGCTGCCTGCTCCTGCGGCTCTGCCTGGTCCCTTTCCTTCTCCTCCGTCTGTCCCTCCTCCGCTTCTGCCCGGACTGCCTTCTGCCCCGGAGCCGTTCCCGCCGTCACAGGCATGACGCCGGCGCCCAGGACCATCGCCCAGGAAAGGAGAAGGGCAGCCGCCCGTTTTCCTGTTTTTTTCACGTTTCCACCATGTCCTCTCAAACCGTCATGATCTCCTTACAAAATATGGCCGGGACATGGACCGTTATGTATCTTTCTCACATTTTCCCCGATTCCCATAACACCTTCCGGGAAATTATGTTATAATGTCTGTGAAACAGACATGAATCCCCCCGGAGGTGTATCATGACCAACGGGGATATCCGATCCGAAAGCTGCCCGCCAGTGGCTGGGCTTAAAAATACGATTCGAGGTGATCCAATGCAGTTTGAAGACGACTACACCCGCCGCCGCGCATACATATCCAGACGCCAGAAACACAGAAAACGCCAGAGGATGGTCCGCATCCTCATCTTTTTCCTGATCCTTGGGCTCCTGGCCGCCGCCGGAGCCGGGATCTGGCTCTTTAAGACAAAGGGCTTCCCGGGAACCGGCTCCCATCCGTCTCCCGGCGATCCGTCTGCATCCGGCCCCGGTGCGCCCGGCTCCGATGCGGAAAACAGGGAGACCAATGAAGCCGAGACCAGTCCGGCGGAAACGGAAGCCTCCGGCCTGGACCAGCTTCTTTCCAGAGCATCCGGTCTGGCCGCATCCTATGACTACGACGGAGCCATCGCCCTGTTAAAAGAAAGTCCGGAATTTTCCGGAGATCCGGCCGTCCTGGATGCCATCGCCTCCTATGAAGAGATCAAAACAACGCTGGTCCGGGCCGACACGGCCTCCGTCACCCATGTGTTCTTCCATTCTCTGATCATGGACAATAAAAAAGCCTTTGACGGCGATTCAGACGAAAAGGGCTATAACCAGGTGATGACGACCAAAAGCGAATTTCTAAAGATCCTGGACCAGATGTACCAGCGGGGCTATGTGCTGGTGCGGATGCGGGATATCGCCTATGAGACCGTCGGGGAAAACGGCAGTCCAGAATTTGTAGCCGGCGATATCCTGCTGCCTCCGGGCAAAAAGCCCTTCGTCATGTCCCAGGACGACGTCTGCTATTATGAATATATGAAGGGCGACGGCTTCGCCTCCAGGATCGTCGTCGGAGACGATGGAAAGCCCACCTGTGAAATGGAGCTGGACGACGGAAGCGTAGTCACCGGTTCCTTCGATCTGGTGCCGCTCCTGGAGGATTTCATTGCAGAGCATCCGGACTTTTCCTATAAGGGGGCACGGGCGGTCCTGGCCTTCACCGGCTACCAGGGCGTTCTGGGCTACCGTACCGATCCGGAATACAAGGACTCCAACCCCAATTATGAGGAGGACCTGGAATCCGTCCGCCGGGTGGCCCAGTGCCTCCGGGACGGCGGCTGGGAGCTGGCCTCCCACAGCTGGGGCCATATCAACCTGGCCTCCCGGGATCTGGCTTCTGTGAAGGCAGATGCCGATAAATGGGAGGAACGGGTGGAATCCCTCATCGGCCCTACCGATATCATCCTCTATCCCTTCGGCGCGGATGTGGGCGACTGGCGGGCCTATACCCGGGAAAACGAAAAATTCGCCTACCTGTACGACAAGGGCTTCCGCTATTTCTGCAATGTGGACTCCAGCCCTGCCTGGGTCCAGCTGGGCTCCGGCTATCTGCGCCAGGGGCGGCGGAACCTGGACGGCTACCGCATGTATTATGACCTGCCGGAGACCAATCCGGTCAAGGACCACTTAAGCGACCTGTTCGACGTCACCGCCGTTTTCGACCGGGAACGCCCGGTGCCGGTGCCGCCGATGTAGGGAAGCGCCTGATGGGCCGTCTTTTCCTATAAGGAGCGGCGTGCTGCCGCATGGCAGGCCGTTTCATGCTTTGCCTATAAAAAAGGCTGGTGCATAAGGAAGAACGTACACACTCCTTCTGCACCAGCCTTTTTATTTTTTCCTAGAACTGAACGATCTCCTTGATCTCCTCTGCCGGCTCCACACATTCTGCGTAGAGGACCGGACCCGTTCCGTCGTAGTCCTGCCAGAACTCATATTCGATCCTGGCCCGGACCCTTACCCACATTCCGGTCTCCAGGGTCCTGGCCTCTCTTGCCTTGCATACAAAGCCCAGGAAGGTCATATCCGCCTCGCAGCAGGTCATGGCCATACGGCCCGGAACAAAGTAGTTTTTCGGGAATTCCGGGGACTTTAAGACCATAGCCGTAAATTCCACGGTCTTCCCCTTGTACCGTTCCTCCTTGTCCAGGGCGTCGATATACCAGATGCCGTAGGCCTCCGGAGTGATCTGGATCACATCTGCCTTCATGTCATAGGGCAGATCCTCCTCCAGGAGCTCCTGCTCGATCTCTCCTTCCGCATCCTCCAGGATCAGGTCCGCCTGGGGATTCAACGCCTTTAAGCCCCTGCGGTAGCGGGTCAGGCTGTCGTCGGTCAGATCGTCGCAGCGGTTCATGATGATCAGCTCAGAATTTCTCACCATAAGCCCCAGAAGCGGCTTCATATTGTTTAAATAAAGCTCAAAGGTAGATCCGTCAATGATGGTGATCTGCTGGAACAGCTCCCAGTCCGCCGGAAGCCTCAGCTGATCCTGGGGCCAGATCCCGTTCCATTCGATGAGCACCCGGTCCGGATCGTAAAGCGCCTCCAGGCGGCCGAAAAAGTCCTCGTCCAGCTCGTCTGCGCTGTCCACGGTGACCACCTTTGTCCGCGTCTTCCTTAACAGCTCCTTATCGTATTCTGTGTCCCCCTCCTCGCAGAGGATCAGGACCGTAATGCCGTCAGCCTGGAAATACTCCTGCTGCAGCGTAAAGGAGATAAACTGGGTCTTTCCAGCCTCCAGAAAGCCGTTGATCAGAAACACCGGCATTTTTTCTTGATTATTTCCGCTCATGATTTCTCCCAGTGATTAAAATTAATGGAACAGTGCCTTCAGATCGTCCTCTTTTAAGCCGGAGCCGATGACGCATACCTTTCCTGTGTAGATGGGCGCGCCCTCCCGTACCTCTGTTTCCTCGGGAACCATATCGAAATAGTGCCATACGCCGTTTTCATCCGGCAGCATGCCCTTGGCGCGGAGCACCGTTCCATATTTCTCCGTATGGGCCAGGTCATGAAGGATCTCATTTAACCGGTCAAGGCTCACGCTGCGGCTCGTTTCCAGTCCCCAGCTGGTGAATACCTCGTCGGCGTCATGGCCGTGGTGATGATGGTGATGATGCTCGTGGTCATGGCCGCAGCAGCACTCCCCGTCCTCATGATCGTGGTGATGGTGGTGCTCATGGTCATGGCCGCAGCAGCACTCCTCTTCCTCATGATCGTGGTGATGGTGGTGCTCGTGGTCATGGCCGCAGCAGCACTCCTCTTCCTCGTGATCGTGGTGATGGTGGTGCTCATGGTCATGGCCGCAGCAGCACTCCCCGTCCTCATGATCGTGATGGTGATGACCGTGCCTTACCTCCTCTAAAAGCTCCGCCGCCATGTCGTCGGCAGGCTTTTCAATGATCTCCAGGAGCTGGGCGCCGGTGAGACGGCTGATGGGCGTCGTAACAACGGCCGCCTTGGGATTCTTCTCCCGGATCAGCTCCACTGCCTTTGCCACCTTATCGGCGTCTGCCACGTCGGTACGGCTTAAAACAATGGTCCCGGCGCTTTCGATCTGGTTATTGAAGAACTCACCGAAGTTTTTCATATACATTTTGCACTTCTGGGCGTCTACCACGGTCACAGAGCCGTTTAAGACCACGTCGATCTCCCCGGCCACGTCGCAGACGGCCTTCATCACGTCAGACAGCTTTCCAACGCCGGAGGGCTCGATGATCACCCGGTCCGGCTCATATTTGGTCAGAACCTCCGACAGGGAACGGCCGAAGTCGCCCACCAGGGAGCAGCAGATACAGCCGGAGTTCATTTCCCGGATCTCAATACCCGCATCCTGTAAAAAGCCGCCGTCGATGCCGATCTCTCCAAATTCGTTTTCGATCAGCACCACCTTTTCCCCGGCGATGGCCTCCTCCAGAAGCTTCTTTATAAAAGTGGTCTTTCCAGCTCCCAGGAAGCCGGAAATAATATCGATCTTTGTCATTTTTGATTCCTTCTTTCTATTCAATTCAATGAAATAACGGTTGTCTGTTACTAACTTTAACACATTTTTTCCCAAAGTCAACTGCCGCCCTGAAAATTTCCCGTCCTAGCGCCTCCGGACCGCCTGGATCAGAGAAAAAATCCCAAAGGCCCCCATGTTGACCACCACCACGCTGGCCCCTGCCGGAATGGAGTACACATAGGAAAGCACCAGACCGATGAAAAAGCAGACCACGGATACGGTCCCCGATGAAAGGATCACACCGGAAAAGCTCTTAAACACGCGCATGGAGGTAAGGGCCGGAAAAATGATCAGGCTGGAGATCAGCATGGCTCCCATCATCCGCATGCCCAGGACAATGGTAACGGCTGTCAGCACCGCCAGGACCGTATTGTAGCCGGATACCCGGACGCCGGTGGCCCTGGCAAAGCTCTCGTCAAAGGTCACGGCAAACACCTTATTGTAGCATAAAATAAACATCCCCAGAACGATCAGGGACAGGACGGCGCTTAATATCACGTCCTCCCGGCTCATGGCCAGGATGCTGCCGAACATATAGCTGCTGACGTCTGTGGTCATTCCTGTGGTCAGGGACGTGACGATGATCCCAACAGCCAGGGAGCCGGCGGAGATCATGGCAATGGCCGCATCACTCTTGATCTTTCCGTTTCCGGTGATCCGGAGGAGCAGTACCGCGGCGGCGGCCACCACAGGAATGGATACCGCCAGAGGCGCCCAGCCAAAGGCCACGGCCACAGACAGCGCTCCGAAGGATACATGGGATAAGCCGTCCCCGATCATGGAATACCGCTTCAGTACCAGGCTCACCCCCAGAAGGGAGGCGCACAGAGAGATCAGAAGGCCCCCGGTCAGCGCCCGGACGATGAACGGATACGAAAGCATTTCTTTTAAAAGCTCCATCATTTTCCACCTCCCAGGAATTCTCTCCCGCATTCCGTCTGCTTATAGTCTTCCACAGAGCCGTAAAATAACACGCTCTGCTTTAAATGGAGGATCTTATTGGCCTGGGCCACGATGTTCTGGATATCGTGGGACACCATTAATACGGCCACCTGCTCCTCCCGGTTTAAATGGCGGATCACCCGGTAAAAATCCTGGGTGGTGGACGGATCCAGCCCGGTGATGGGCTCGTCCAGGATCAGAAGCCGGTCTGTGGCGCAGAGCGCCCTGGCGATCAGCGTCCTCTGCTTCTGGCCGCCGGAAAGATCCCGGTAGCAGCTTTTTCTCAGATCCGTGATCCCCAGACGCTCCATGTTCACCGCCGCCGTTTCCCTCTCTTTTTTTGAATAAAACGGGCGGTTTCCCCTCTTTCCAAGGCAGCCGGAGATCACCACCTCCTGGACCGTGGCCGGAAAATCCTTCTGGGCCGGCGTCTGCTGGGGAAGATATCCGATGCCGGACCGCTTCAGATCGTCGGATACCATAAGGGTTCCCCCTGTGGGCTTTAAAAGCCCCAAAAGTCCCTTCATCAGCGTACTCTTTCCCGATCCGTTTTCTCCCACGATGCAGAGATAATCGCCCTCGCAGATCTCCAGGGACACATCCTTTACCACATCATAATTTTCATATCCAAAGTCCACATGCTCACATTTTAATAACGGCTGGCTCATTTGCACAGTCCCTCCCGCAGATTCTTCACATTCTGTTCCATCAGCTCCAGGTATGTGACCCCCTCCTCAAACTGCCGCCGGGTCACATTATGGCAGGAATGGAACAAAAGGGGAACGGCTCCTGTCTCTTCTCCGATGATCTCCGCCACCCGGTGGCTGGAAAGCTCCAGATAATAGACCACAGGAAGCTCCTCTTTTTTTACCTTGTCGATCAGATAGGCAATGGTCCTGGCGCTGGGCTCCGTATCTGAGGAGCAGCCGGAGAAGGCGGCCCGGTAGCGGAGTCCGTAGGTATCGGCAAAATACCGCAGCGGAAATTTATCGCCCATGACAATCATGTCATGGACCGCGCCCGCTCTCACCTCCCGGAACTCCCGGTCCAGCGCTTCCAGCTCCTCCAGATACGCGTCCGCCCCGGCCCGGTACACGGCCCCGTTCTCCGGATCCCTCTCCGTAAGTGTCCCGGCGATCACCTCCACCATCCTCATGGCGTTGACCGGGGAGGTCCAGATATGCTCGTCGTACTCGATCTCATACCGGCTCTCGTCCTCCTCCCGATGGCCGTTTTCCGCCGCCTCTTCTGCGGCCCCCGGAAGGGCATCCGTTTTTCCAGCCCCGGCTTCCGCGGGCGGCTCCAAAGCTTCTTCCTCTTCCGCCTCATGGACGTGTACATGGCCATGGCCCTCATCGGAATGCTCCATTCCCTCCACGATCTCTTCCTCCACCGCGTCCACATGGTCCATCATAACGACCACCGTCTGGTCCTCCCGCTCAAAGGAATCCACCACCTGGTCCACCCAGTGCTCCATGGCGCCGCCGTTGGCGATGATCACATCTGCCTCCTGCATGATGCGGATATCCTTCGGTGTAGGTTCAAAGGAATGGCTGTCCATGCCCGCCGGGATCACAAGAGACAGCTCCACCTGGTCCCCGGCCACCTGGCGCACAAAATCATAATAGGGAAACAGGGTGGCGGCCACCTTTAATTTCCGGCCGTCCTCCCCGCCTCCCGGCCCCCCTCCGTTTTCTGCCCTTCCGCAGCCGGAAAGGAGACAGAAAAGGAACATTACTGCCAGCGCCAGCCATGTTCCCCCTCTTATTTTCCTTGTTTTTAAAGATTTCCTCAATGATTCTCCTCATCTTTCCCGGACAGGATCCGGATCATATCCCAGGGACTTTCGATCAGGTATGCCGGGCCAAAGGCCTCCAGCTCCTTCCGGCTCCGGAATCCCCACAGGACTCCCACTGTATCCATCCCCGCATTTCTTCCTGTTTCCATATCGGTGTTGGTATCTCCGAAATACAGACAGTGCTCCGGAGCAGCTCCCATCTCCTTTGCCGCCTCCAGAGCGCCTCTGGGATCCGGCTTTTTCGGGATCCCCTCCCGCTCTCCGACCACCGTGTCAAAGGCATCCGTTCCAAACACATACTGCACCGTCTTCACGGCCTGGGCGTGGGGCTTGTTGGAGACCACTGCCAGCTTCATCCCTTTTTCTCTGGCAAAGGCCAGGAGCTCCCGGATCCCCTCATAGGCATGCATCTGATAATTACAGTTTTCCCCGAAGATTTCCATATAAACCGGGAGGATCGCCTCATAATGGGCCGGATCCGCGTCCCCGCAGGCCGCCAGCGACCGTTTCATCTGCATTTTATAGCCGTCTCCCACAATGGTCATCATCTGCTCCTCCGACAGCGGCCCCAGTCCGAACCGTTCTAAGGCCTTGTTGGTGCAGTAGGTCAGCGCATGGATGGAATTCACCAGGGTTCCGTCCAGATCAAAGATCATAGCGCCATAATCCATATAGTTTTTCATGATGCTCATCTCCTTACAGGGCCTTAGTATATCATAAGAAGGAAAACCAGGCAAGAAAATCTTATACAGCCCCCGCCCCAGGCCAAATCGGATATCCTGGCTAATTTGTTAAAATATTATCATTTTTTCGCAATTTCCTTGCATTTTTTTGGTTTCTATGGCAGAATACGTTGACCAGCGGTTTTGTTAATTTCTTAACATCCGCAAAAACGTTTGCAAAAGGAGTCACTGAATCATGGAAGCAGCACCAAAGCACCGGGAATCCTGGAAGGAATTCCTAAAAAGAAAGCAGATCAATTTCACTGTACAGACCTACCTCATCGACGCCCTGGGGGCCATGGCCTTCGGTCTTTTCGCCTCCCTCCTGATCGGAACCATCTTTTCCACCATCGGCGAAAAAACAGGCGTGGAGGTTTTCAATACCATCGCTTCCTACGCCAAGGGAGCCACCGGAGCCGCCCTGGGCGTATCCATTGCTTATGCCTTAAAAGCGCCGCAGCTGGTACTTTTTTCCGCCGCCACCGTGGGGATCGCGGGCAATGACCTGGGCGGGCCTGTGGGCGCTCTGGTGGCCACCATTGTGGCTGCGGAGCTGGGAAAGCTGGTGTCCAAGGAAACCCGGATAGACATCCTGGTCACTCCCGGAGTCACCATCATCTCCGGCGTCTTTATGGCCCAGTTCGTTGGCCCAGGCGTATCCCGGTTCATGACCCTCTTCGGAGAGATGGTCAAGAATGCCACGGAAATGCAGCCCTTTTTCATGGGGATCCTGGTATCAGCTCTCATCGGCATCGCCCTGACTCTCCCCATCAGCAGCGCGGCCATCTGCATCATGCTGTCCCTGGACGGCCTGGCCGGAGGAGCGGCCACCGCCGGCTGCTGCGCCCAGATGGTGGGCTTTGCCGTCATGAGCTTTAAGGAAAACGGCTGGGGCGGCCTTTTGGCCCAGGGTCTTGGAACCTCCATGCTCCAGATGGGAAACATCGTGAAAAACCCCAGGATCTGGATCGCCCCCACCCTGGCGTCCATGGTCACCGGCCCCCTGGCCACCATGGTCTTTCAGCTGGAAAACATTTCGGCGGGCGCGGGCATGGGTACCTGCGGCCTTGTGGGCCCCATTGGCATCTACACCGCCATGTCCGACGGAGGCCCCAGGATGTGGGCCGGGATCCTCATGATCTGTTTCATCCTTCCCGCAGTCCTCACCTGGATCTTCGGAGAGCTCTCCAGAAAAGCCGGATGGATCCGCGAAGGAGATCTGAAGCTGGATCTGTAAATTCTTCCATAAAATACTTCGGCCGTCCAGGCATCATGCCCGGGCGGCCTTTTTATGATGTTCCATCATTGATCCTGATTCCGGGTAAACTCCCCTACTAAATACACGATCCCAAGAACTGACGTCAGAATAAGTCCCAGATCCAGCGCCCAGAAGATCAGCCTCTGCCGTCCCACGCAGAACAGGAAGACGCTGATCACCGCCACCCATACGAACGGGACCCAGAAAAATTTTGAAATACGGAATAAAACGTCGATCACCTTCATTGTATTCCTCCTCTTGCGGATATGTCCTGTATCCTGATTATAACATACAGGATTCTGCGTTTCTATCTCTGTTTTATTAACTTTCCTAATGAAAAACTATATAATTTTTCTATGGGGGTATACCCTCCCCCCAGGAATATTTATAAGGAGGTACAAACGTATGAAAAAGCGATTTGCCGCCCCGCTGGCGGCAGTGCTGGCGATGAGTATGGCGTTTTCATCGCTGGCGGCAGTGAAGCTGGACACACCGGTCGTACGGTGGAATTCTGAACGAGAGGCCCTTCCCGAGTGGACACGGGTGGAGAACGCCAGCAATAAATACCAGGTGGAGACGTTCCGGGATGGAAAATCCATGTGGGATTCCCGCCACACATTTTCCTCCACGGATACCCGTGAATGGCTGACTTCCGGAGGATTTATCAACCAGCTGAAGGACTCCGGAATCTATACCTTCAAGGTCATGGCTCTCGGGGATGATATTGATACTTTGGACAGCGACTGGTCCGCGCTTTCCACCCCCTGGAAATTTGAAAAGGCCTCCGTATCATTTGGAACGCCGGCCAATCTCCGCTGGGACGGCACCGTAGCCCACTGGGACGCTCCGGAAATTCCGGCAGAATATGAAAACTATCTACGGGGCTACGAAGTCAGCCTCCTGGCCGACGGAAAAATGGTGATCCGCCATAACAGCGTATCCCGCACCGAATGGGATCTGGCTGACGATATGACCAAAGAAGGCACAAAAGAATATTCCTTCTCCATCCGTGCCATCAGCAATACGCCGTCCAAGGTCTTCCATGGCGCAATGGCTTACGCAGACGATATCTACAAGCCAGGCGACGCTTCCGACAAGGTTTCGGGTACTCTTGATAAGATCACTTCCGGCGAAATTCCCATGGACAAGGTACCGGATGCTTTAAACGAAAATATCAAGGACGTCCAGGTGGCCATGCAGTCGGATCCGGACGTTCTGGCCAAGGTCGAGGCCCTGGAACAGCAGTACATAAAGGATCAGAATGTGACCCTGGAACAGAATGTCACCTCCGATGAGGTGGGCATCGACCCCGACCAGGTAAAGGTGATCGGCGCTGCCTTAAACGCTGCGGCAGCCGGCTCCACCGTTTCCTTCAATATCGGAAAGCCCCATAAGGACGCAGTTGTGGATGCCATGAGGTACAAAAACACCATCCAGGTGGATTTCAGCCTCAGCGGAGCCGTTTCAAAGCTTAAGGTTCCGGTACGCATCACCGTTCCGATCCCGGAGAATGTCAATCCAGAATTCTTCCATGTGCTCCACTATTCCAATGACGGAACGTGTGAAGATATCTGGCCCCTGGAGATCGACCGGGAGAGCCGCACGGCATCCTTTACCGTGACCCACTTCAGCACCTTCGTGCTGGCCGAGGAAGGCACAGATCTGAACGCTGTCGCCACCCCGTCCAACGCAAAGGAGTTCCAGGCCCTGGCCGACGCCCTTCCCGATGACCTGGCTGGTATGACCCAGGAGGAACGGGACGCCGCAGAAGGCGCCCTCTGGAAGCTGGCAGAGGCCCTGGATAAGAACGACGTCCAGAAAGCCATGGCCGGAAAATCCGCAGAGCCCACGGTGAAGAAGCTCTCCTTCCTGTTTGACTCCCTGGGCGTAGGGGCAGCCATTGATGTCCAGTGTGCAGAGCCGCTGGAGGGAATGGATTACTATCCCCTGGCCTTTGCCCCGGAACACGGCACCATCACGGGACTTCGTGCAGAGCTTTCCAATATCTCCACGCCCAGCAATGCCAGCCGGACGTATTCCTTCGGCCTGGAGCTTTATAAGACCGCAGAAGGAAGCGCCCGGTCCGCAGAGGGAGCGGAAACAAAGGTCACTTCCCTGCGGACTCCGCTGAAATTCTATATTTCCATGCCCGACGGCTTCGAGGATGTGGCGAACGAAAGCGATACCATCTGGTATGACGAGGATACCGGCTGCATCGTGGTCTACACCAATGCGCCTGGAAAATTCACCGTGAAGCTTCGCAGGGAAAACAGCGGCTCCGGCTCCTCCGGCAGCTCCGGCGGCGGCTCCAGCAGAAGCGTCCGTGTGGATCTGATGAACCAGTCCCCGGAGGGCGGAAAATGGTCCAGGGACGAAAATATCTGGCGCTTTACCTTTAAGAACGGGATCCTGGCCCAGAGCTGCTGGCTCTATATCGGCCAGAACTGGTACTACTTCGGCAGCAACGGCGATATGGCCACCGGATGGTTTAAGGACAACTTAAACAACTGGTATTATCTGACTCCTGCCGGAGCCGGAACAGAGGGCGCCATGGTTACCGGATGGCAGCAGATCGGCGGACGCTGGTACTACTTCAATGAGAAGAGCGACGGATTCCGCGGCACCATGTTATCCGGCACCACCACTCCCGACGGCTACACCGTAGACGGAAACGGCGCATGGATCCAGTAAAAGATACGCATATGGCATTTCAGCCGCCCGGTCCTTGTGCCGGGCGTTTTTTTATGGGGCGGTCTGCAACACCGGGGGATTGGGCATGGTCTGGTGTGTCTGTCCTCCGTTTCCCTGACCTCTGCTCCTCCCCATCTTCCTGTCCTCTCTAACTTTCATCTCCCGTTCCCTGTTCTACCGATTATATGCTCCCCAGCTTCATATTCCCCCCTCCTGTATCGTCAAAAATTTTGGACAAAAATACTCCCTTTTTTCCACGGTGCCCAAAAACCGTGCGGAAATCCTGGAATTTCACCGGATCTTCCTGTGGAATTGGACATATATCTCCTTTTTCTCTGTGTATGCCCAAAAACTGCCGGGATTTTGGGCATAGCAGAAAAAAATTGCAGGCTATGCCCAAAAACGAAGCTAGGATGCACCCCATAAGGCAGATACGCATCCTCCGGCCGCAAAAAGACCGGCCTTCCGGCCGGTCCCAGCAAAACAGCTTCTTTTCTTTTTATTCATACCGCAGGGCGTCGATGGGATCTGCCTTGGCCGCCCTGGAGGCCGGATAGATTCCAAAAAAGATTCCCACCACCGCAGAAAAGCCCACGGCCAGGAGGATGATCCCCGGCTTTATGACCACCGGAAGTCCCAGAGCCATCCCGCCCAGGGACACCACGCTCACCGCCAGCACCACGCCGATGATGCCGCCGCAGGCCGAAAGAATAGCCGATTCCGTCAAAAACTGGATCAGCACGTCCCGGGTCCTGGCTCCCAGAGCCTTCCGGATCCCGATCTCCCGGGTCCGCTCCGTTACAGACACCAGCATGATGTTCATAATTCCGATGCCGCCCACCAGAAGAGAAATGGCCGCGATGCCGCCCACAGCCGCCGAAAGGGCTCCCATCATACTGTCCACGCTTCCCATCTCTTCCACCGCCGTCTGACTGTAAAAGTCCTCCGGCCTCCTGTCCTTCTGCTTGGCGATATATGCCATAAGCCGGTTCATAAAGTCCGTCATATCCACATCGTCCTCCGCAAACAAACGGCAGGAATAGAAATTATCGTTGGGCCAGGTAAGGATCGTATAGGGGATAAAGGCTGCCCCCGTATCGCTTCCGGTCCCCATCATCAGCGCCTGGAAGGCGTTCATCTCTTTTTTGTAAACGCCCACCACCGTATATTCGTCGGTCTCTCCGTAAACGGTCATCCGCAGGCTTTTCCCTACGGCGTTTTCCGTTCCGAACAGCTTCTCGGCGCTTTTTGCTTCCATCACCAGGTTTTTCCTCCGGCCCAGCACGTCTCCCTCGTTGAGATACCGGCCGTAGATCACATCCACCGGCTGTACCTCCTGGTAATTATAATCGATGCCGGTAAATTCAAACTTCATTTTGGTCCGTCCCGCCTGTACATCTGTGCTCAGGTATGCGCTGCTGTCGATATAGGCGATCTCGTCTCCGAATACCTCCTTGATCTTGTCCAGATCATCCAGCGTAAAATAATCGGTCATCCGCACGTCGTCAAGCCAGTAGCCGATCTGGATGTAGGCCTGGGTGATCCCCACGTCCTTATAAAGATCCTGGAACAGCCCCCGCATGGTATCGCCGATGGACACAATGGAGATCACCGAACCGATTCCGATGATGATGCCCAGCATGGTGAGAAACGAGCGCATCTTATTGGCCTTTATGGCGTGGAAGGCCATGGCCATGTTTTCGATCAGCATACGGCCTCCCCCTTTCTCCTGTAAAGCCCCCGGGTATGGATCACTCCGCTGCCGGGCGTGGGATTTAAGTTTTTCTCATCGCTGATGATCTGGCCGTCGGAAAACCGGATGATCCGGTCCGTGAAGGCGGCGATGTTTTCCTCGTGGGTCACCACCACCACCGTGGCCCCGGCCTTATGGAGCTCCGAAAAGATCTCCATGATCTCAATGGAGGCAGCCGTATCCAGATTTCCCGTAGGTTCGTCGGCTAAGATCAGCGGCGGCTCGTTGGCCAGGGCCCTGGCGATGGCCACCCTCTGCCTCTGCCCTCCGGACATTTCATTGGGCATATGGTCTGTCCTGGCTCCCAGACCCACGCATTCCAGAAGCTCCATGGCCCGCTCCGCCCGTTTCCTCTTGGGGATCCGGGCATAGGTCATAGGAAGCTCCACATTCTTTAAGGCCGAGGTCCTGGAGATCAGGTTAAAGGACTGGAACACGAAGCCGATCTTTAAATTCCGCACCGCCGAAAGCTCGTTGGGATCCAGCTCCGCCGTGTCGATGCCGTCCAGATAATAGTGGCCCATGGTGGGGCGGTCCAGGCAGCCCAGGATATTCATGAGCGTGGATTTTCCCGAGCCGGAATGGCCCATGATGGCCACAAACTCCCCCCGCCGGATGGTCAGGCTGATCTTTTTCAGCCCCAGGACCTTAATGGCCCCGGTATCATAGATCTTCACCAGGTTTTCCAGGCGGATCAGCTCCTCATGGACGTTTTCTGTCATATAGGGAGAAAGCTTTTTGTCTCTGATTCCAAACACATCCATTCCCCCTTTACTGCGCCATGGCGGTCACGGCCATGCCGTCTGTAAAGCCCTCAGCGGGAGCGGCCACGATCTGGGTCGTCTCATCCAGCTCCTCTCCCTCTCCGGGAAGGATCTCCAGCTCCACGTCGCCCTCGATCCCGGTCTTTACGGGAACCTCATGGATCACCCCGTCCTTCACCGCCAGCACCATGGGAACCCCGTTCCGCTCGGTGACTGCGGCCACCGGCACCGTCAGGGCGTCCTCCTTTTCCTCCAGGACGATCTGGGCCTTGGCCGTGATCCCGGCAATGAGCTTCGTATCCTCGTCCATGATCCGTACCCTGGTGGGGATGACCCGCTCGGTGGAGCCGCCGCCCTTTTCCTCACCGGTGGGAGAAATGGACACCACCTGGCCGCGGACCGTTTCTCCGTCCAGGATATCCGCGGAGATCTCCGCCTCCTGGCCCACGGCCACCTTTCCGATGGAATATTCGCTGACCTTGATCTCCATTTCCAGTACATCCAGATTTTCTATAATGAATAAGGGCTCCGAATCCTCCACCGAATCGGCGAACCGGCCCACCTTGGTGTTGACCCGCACCACCGTACCGTCAATGGGGCTGGTGATCTGGGTATCCGCCAGCTGCTCCTGCTTTTTCTCATACTCAAACCGGGCCTTTTCCACCTGGAGCCGGTAGGAATCCCCAGCCACGGCCTGGCCGTTTTTCACCTCATAGGAGGCTGCCTGACGCTTTGCATCGTTTAAGCCGTTTTCCGCCGTTTCCAGATCCACCAGGGGCACGTCGCCGCTGTCGTAGAGAACCTTCGTCCGGTTATAATTGTCCTGAGCCGTTTTCAGATCCTGGACAGCCTTGGCATAGCCGTTTCTGGCGTCCCGGTCCTGCTCCGCGCAGGTGCTCACCGCCAGATCGTAATCGTTTTTAGCCATGGCCACCTCTTTTTTCAGGTCTGTATCGTCCAGAACTGCCAGGACCTGTCCCTTGGTGACCTTATCGCCCTCCTTCACGGGAATATCCAGAACCTCCGCATGGAGATTGGATACCACATCCACGCTGTCGGTGCCGGAAACCGGTCCGCTGACCGAAAGCCGGTTCTGGATCTCCTTTCTCACCGGCGTCACTGTGGCCACTGCAGGAAGGCTGGGCTCGCTGCCGCCCAAAGCCTTTACGGCTCCAATGCCAAGGACTGCCAGAGCCGCTGCCGCCAGGAGAAACTTCTTTTTTCCGCGTTTTTTCTTCCCGGCCTTCTTTCCCCCGGTCCCGTTCATCATCTCCTCCAGCTGCCGGTCAAAGGCCGCGTCCTCCTGCGGCGCTTCCGGAGCCGCCTCCTTCTCCTCTGCGTCCTGTCCTTTTTCCCTGGACATTTCCGCTTCCTCTCTGGTCTCCGTCTTTCCGGATGCTTCCGTTTCCTGTCCCTGGACCACCGGTTTTCCTTCCGATTCTTTCATTCTGTCGTCGTGTCTCATGTCTGTATGTCCTCCCACCACGCTGTTTTCTCTTTCTCTCTTTCAGCGTCAGCTTCAGTATAGCATGAGAACTTTTCTATTCTTATGCATTTTCCTTTCAGTTTCTTGCAAAATTCTTACGATTTTGCGTCAAAGCCCGGGCAAAATTCCATAATGGCACAAGAAACAGGTAAAATGCCAGACACAGGCTGGCCATGGGTGCGCCGATTGTGGAGATGGGCACATTCCCCGCAATGGACCAGGGGACCAGAGCCGCCATGAGGACCACCGTATCCTCCAGGGCCAGCGCCCGTTTTTCCTTATCCGGCTCCGCATCCTTCGTAAGCTGGTCTGTCAGGATGATCGCCAGGGTCTGGTTAAAGGAGATCATGGAGGTGACCACCGAGACCGCCAGGATCCCTCCAAAGGACGTGATCCTCCTGCTGATGGCCTCCACATACCCCTTGATCCCCAGAAGAAGGCCGGTGCCCTCAAAGATCCCCGCATACGCAGAGGAGATCCCCACGATCACCGATACCTGGACCATGGAAAGGAAGCCGCCGCCGTTCATCATGGCCGCCAGCTGCGGATCCTCCGGCCGGTATCCAAAGATCATGAGTCTTACAAGCTCCGCAATGGACATCCTCTGGAATACCAGACAGCACACCGCCGCCGCTGCCGCACTGGCCAGCAGGGTATATTTTACCTGGGCGCGGAAGGCTGCCATCACCAGGATCAGAAACGCGGGGATCAGAAGGATCCAGTGCAGGGTAAAGCGTTGAGAAAACATGGCCTCCACATCCATGGCCCCGCCTTCCCCTCCGGAAAACGCCCCCAGGGCCAGGTAGGCCGCGCAGGTCAGGACGAACGGGACCAGACAGGACCGGAGCATCCTGCGGATATTTCCATACAGATCGGTCCCCGTGAGTTCGCTGACTAAAAGAGCGCTGGTGGACACCGGGGAGCACCGGTCCCCGAAAAAGATCCCGGATACCACAGCCCCGCCCGTAAACAGCGGATTCACGCCCATGGCCGCCCCCATGGTCATACAGACCACGCCCATGGTGGCCGCAGTGCCAAAGGATGTTCCCGTCAGTACCGAAACGGCACAATTTAATAAGAAGCTGAGAAGTAAAAATCCCGAAGGGTGGATCAGTCCCGCCGAAACGGCGATGATCTCCGGAATGGTCCCGGCGCCTCTCCACAGGGCCGTCAGAATTCCAATAAGAAGAAAGATAAAAAGGATCCGGATCACGGTCCCAAGACCGGACCAGGACATTTTAAGAAGTGCGCGGACCGAATATCCCTTCTTCACCCCGTACAGAATAAAGATCAGATATCCGGCCAGCAGAGCGGCCGCCGTCGGAACGCCGAAGGCCACGCAGAGCATCAGAACGGCCACAAAGGCCGCCATCACAAGGTTTTCCAGCATCATATTCTCCTCCCGTAAGCCATAAGAAGCGCGCTGCATGAGCTTCTCATGGGTATCGCGGCAGCCGCCAGGGTCTCGTGCAGGCACGGACTCTGGCTCATTGCCCGCGTAAATCAAATACAGAGGCCCGGGACAAAATAGATGTCCTGGCCTCTGTCCTTGCATACAGTATAAAATAAGCTGCCGGATCTGTCCAGTACGTTTACTGGATCTCAAAGGATCCGTCTTCCGATACGGAAATGGAGGACCGATAGAATTCCTCAAAGGCTTTTACCATATACTCCATATCCTTGGCGCCTGCGGTCTCATAGGAGGAGTGCATTGCCAGCTGGGGCAGTCCGATGTCCACGGTATTTAAGGATACCTTGGAGTTGGAGATATTGCCCAGAGTGGAGCCGCCTAACATATCGGAGCGGTTTAAGAAGTTCTGATAGGGCACGCCTGCGCGGTCGCAGATGCAGCGCATCACGGCTGCGGAAACCGCGTCGGTGGTATATTTCTGGTTGGCGCTGTGCTTGATCACGATACCGCCGTTTAAGTACGGACGGCTGGTGGGGTCGGTCTTATCTGCATAGTTGGGATGAACCGCATGGCCGTTGTCACCGGAGATCATAAAGCTGGAAGCCACGGCTGTCCAGTATTCCTCCTCGCTTCTTCCCATGGAGAAGTTGATCCGGCGGAGAACGTCGTAAAGGAAGGTGGAGCCTGCGCCCTGCTTCGTGCCGCTGCCCACTTCCTCGTTGTCCATCACGCAGAGAACGGAAACGCTCTTCTCGCTCTGGCTCTTTAAGAAGCCCTTCATGGATGTGAAGGCGCACTGAAGGTCGTCCAGACGCGGTGCGGAGATGA
>CAJMRM010000036.1 GCA_905215775.1 uncultured bacterium | reverse complement strand
CTGCAAAATTTTCCATATGGGATAGTATTTCCATGGAAAATGGTTTATAATAAACAGGCGTGTAAAAATACGGAAACATACAATCAGGAGGAGTTATGTTAGAGTTGCAGAACATTTCCTTTGGCGTGTCGGAGAGCCAGGGGAAAAAGGAGATTTTAAAGGATATCAGCCTGACGGTCGGTGAAAATAAATTTGTTGTGATCACAGGTCCCAACGGAGGCGGAAAATCGACCCTGGCCAAGATGATCATGGGGATCGAAAAGCCCCGCTCCGGAAGGATCCTGTTTGACGGCCAGGATATTACGGACAAGACCATCACGGAAAGGGCCAATCTGGGGATCAGCTTTGCCCTGCAGCAGCCGGTGCGCTTCAAGGGCGTCCATGTGCTGGATCTGATCCGCCTGGCTGCCAGAAAGGAGCTTTCTGCCGCAGACGCCTGTAAATATCTGTCCGAGGTGGGCTTATGCGCCAAGGATTATATCAACAGGGAGGTCAATGGAAGCCTTTCCGGAGGGGAGTTAAAGAGGATCGAGATCGCCACGGTCCTGGCCCGGGGAACAAAGCTTTCTGTGTTCGACGAGCCGGAGGCCGGCATCGATCTCTGGAGCTTCCAGAACCTGATCCAGGTGTTTGAGAAAATGAGGAAGACCACCAACGGCTCCATTGTGATCATTTCCCATCAGGAGCGGATCCTGGAGATCGCAGACGAGATCGTGGTGATCTCCGACGGATCGATTTTAAAGCACGGGACCAGGGACGAGATCCTGCCGGAGATTCTGGGAACGGCCTCTGCGCCTTCCGGATGTCAGTTTTACAGGAGGGAGGCATAAGCATGGATACGATCTTACAGACGCTTTTGGAAAAGGTAGCGGACCTGCACGGGGTACCGGAGGGGGCCTATAATATCCGGGCCAATGGCCAGATGGCCGGAAGGAATACGACAGCCAACATTGATATCGTCACAAGAGAGGATGGAAAGGGCATCGACGTACACATTAAGCCGGGCACAAAAAAGGAGAGCGTGCATATTCCGGTGATCCTAAGCCAGACGGGCTTAAATGAAACGGTGTGCAATGACTTTTTTGTGGGAGACGACGCAGATGTGACCATTATCGCCGGCTGCGGGATCCACAACGGCGGCGATATGGAATCCCGCCACGACGGCATCCACCGGTTTTTTGTAGGAAAAAATGCAAAACTTAAATATGTGGAGAAGCATTACGGCGATGGGGACGGAAAAGGGGAACGGGTCATGAATCCCCGGACGGAGATCACCATGGACGAGGGAAGCTATATGGAGATGGAGAGCGTCCAGATCAAGGGCGTGGATTCCACCAGGAGGGATACGGTGGCCCATCTGGCGGCCGGAGCCAAGCTGGTGGTCCAGGAACGTCTTATGACCCATGGCCGCCAGGACGCGGAAAGCCGGTTTGATGTCTGTCTGGACGGGGAAAACTCCAGCGCCAACATCATTTCCCGGTCTGTGGCCAGGGGCCAGTCCCACCAGGCATTTTATTCCAATCTCCAGGGCAACAGCCTGTGCGCCGGCCATACGGAGTGCGACGCGATCATCATGGATGAGGCAAAGATCAGCTCTCTTCCGGAGATCACGGCAAATCATCCCGATGCGGCCCTGATCCACGAGGCGGCCATTGGAAAGATCGCCGGAGACCAGATCATTAAGCTGATGACCCTGGGGCTTACGGAGGAGGAAGCGGAAGCGCAGATCGTCAATGGATTCCTGAAATAGGGAAAAATACAGAGGATAAGGTCTTAGGGGGGAAGGCATGGTACTGGATTCGATAAAAAGCGTATTTGCCCTGATGACGCTGATTGCTTCGGGCTTTTATTTCGCTGGGAAACCGTGGTTTGGGAAGCAGGGAATGGACTTTCTGTCTAAATTTACCGTAGAGGCCACGATCCCATTTTACATGTTTTATAACATATATAAGGACGTGGGCACAAGGGAGTCCCTGATCTCTCTGGTGACAAAGCTGCCGGTGACCTTTGGGCTGATCCTTCTGTGTCTGGGGCTGGCAGCTCTGGCGGGAGCGGTGTTCCGGGTGGACCGGTGCAGAAGGTATACCTTTGTGGCGGCGTCCGGCTTCCCCAATGTGGTATTCATCGGCTTTCCGGTGATCCAGGCATTGTGGGGACAGGGGATCACATCCATTGGCGTGATCTATTATATTTCCAGTACCCTGCTGTTCTGGACGGTGGGCGTCTGGCTTCTAAGGAAAGACGGAAAGTCGGAGGCAGCCCGGGAGGGAGGCGTTCTGGCGGGCCTTAAAAAGCTGGTGTCCCCGCCGATCATCGGCATGGTCCTGGGAATGGCGGCGGTGTTTTTTGAGATCCAGGTGCCGGATTTTGTGCTGAAGCCGCTGTCCATGATCTCCCAGGTAACCTCTCCTCTGGCCCTGGTGTTCATTGGCAGCGTGATCCGCAATATGGATCTGAAGACCATAACCCTGGGCCGGGATCTTTATGCGGCGCTGGCCATGCGGTTTTTGGCTGTACCTGCCGCCTGTGTGGTATTTTTAAATCTGATGCCGGTACCCAGAGAGATGAAAGAGGTGTTTTTTATGCTGTCCTCCATGCCTGCCATGACCCAGATGGGAATTATGGCCAGGCAGTATGACAGTGATTATGAATTTGCCTGTACGGTGATCACAGTCACCACACTGGTCAGCATGGTGACCATTCCTGTATTTATGTTCCTGATGCAGCAGTTTGCTTTCTTTGCCTAGACTGCGCCGGCAGCATATGGGCTGAGGCGTCATATCATAAGGAAACGGGAAAAAAGGCGGCGTTCATATGAATGACCAGAAGGCGGAGAACCTTTTGAATCTGGCGCTTTCTGTTCCGGAGGAAGAGAGAAGCCGGACGGAGGAGCTGGATGTGGGCTATGACCGGGATACCAGGACCTGGGAGCTGATCGTAAAATACAGCGGAGATCTGGCAGGAGCCGTTGGGGAACGATTTCCGGAGGCGGAGCTTAAGGAGCTGTCCGGCGGCTTTGGGATCCTCAGGGTGCCGGAGGATGAGGTCCCGGAAATTCTTGGGCTTAAAGAAATTGAATATGCAGAAAAACCAAAGAGGCTGTTCTTTGCCATAAATCAGGCAGAGGCAGCCTCTTGTCTTACCCAGGTCCAGCAGGGGCCGGAGGGGCTTACGGGCCGGGGAGTCCTGGTCGGGATCCTGGATTCTGGGATCGACTATTTTCATGGAGACTTCCGCCATGAGGATGGCGCCAGCAGGATCCTGTTTTTAAAGGATCAGGTCACAGGAAGCGTGTATACAAAAGAGGAGATCGACGAGGCGCTGAGGACAGGAAGCCGGGAGGCGGCCAGAGCCCTTGTGCCATCGTCGGACCCGGGCGGACACGGAACGGCAGTGGCCGGGATCGCCGCCGGGAACGGAAGGGAAAGCGGAGGCAGATACCGGGGCGTGGCCTATGAGAGCGATATACTGGCGGTCCGGCTGGGGACTCCGGAGCCGGACGGCTTCCCCAGGACCACCCAGGTGATGGAGGGGCTGGATTTTCTGGCGAAAAAGTCCATGGAGCTGGGGCGTCCCATGGCAGTGAACGTGAGCTTCGGGAACTCCTATGGCTCCCATGACGGCACAGAGCTTCTGGAGCGGTTTATGGATTCTCTTGCACTCATGGGGAGAATGGTTTTTGTGGCAGGCATGGGAAATGAGGGGGACGCCGGCGGGCATACGTCGGGGAGACTGTCTGCCGGGAGCGGAAGCCGGGAACGGCCCGGAACCCAGGGGACGCCCGGAACTCAGGGACAGGGCGGATCCGTAGGGCCATTGGACGGCGGGGAGGCCAGGATCCAGCTTTCGGTGGCTCCCTATGAGTCTGGATTCGGAGTGCAGCTATGGAAAAGCTATGAGGATACCTTTGAGATCACTCTGTCCAATCCGGGTAAGACCGTGACGGAGCGGATCAGCAGCCGTCTCGGCCCATACGAGATCGACATGGGAGGGGCCAGGGTGCTCCTTTACTATGGTGAGCCGGGGCCCTTCAGTCTGGCCCAGGAGGTTTATTTTGATTTTCTTCCGCCGGGAAATGGGGAGTCCGGTCAATATGTGGAAAGCGGAATATGGGAAATTACCCTGAAGGCGGAGGAGATCGTGGATGGCCGGTATGATCTCTGGCTGCCGTCCGGCGGCATACTGAACCGTTCCACCCGTTTTTTGAGGCCGACCCCGGAAACGACGCTGACGATCCCCTCTACCGCCATGCGGCCCATCTCTGTGGGCGCTTATGACGATACCTCCATGACGTATGCGCCCTTTTCCGGCCGGGGAGATACGAGGCAGTACGGGATCCAGAAGCCGGATCTGGCAGCGCCGGGAGTTGGGATCGTTGCCGCCCGCTCCGGAGGCGGCTATGCCCCTGTTACGGGAACCTCCTTTGCCGCGCCTTTTGTGACGGGGGCGGCGGCACTTTTGATGGAGTGGGGGATCGTGCGGGGAAACGATCCGTACCTGTATGGAGATAAGGTAAAGGCGTATCTGCGCAGAGGGGCGAAAAAGCTACCCGGGGAGCAGAACTATCCCAATCCGCGGGTGGGGTATGGGGCACTGTGCGTGAGGGACAGTCTGCCGCTTTGAAATCTGCATCCTATCCGGAAACAAAAAATTCATAAAAAAATAAATATAAATCCTGCCGGGAAAATGGTATGATGAACGCAGAAAGGACGGGAGCAGGCGGCCGGAATGGGCGGCTGGCACGGAGAAGAAGGAAACTATAAAAAACGGAAGGATCATATATGAATACACGGATGGACTTTAAGCTTTCAGAGGAGCAGGAGCTTTTTATATGTAAGGCACTGGAGGGAAACAATATTCTGGTGGACGCATGCATCGGCAGCGGCAAAACCACGGCGATCCAGGTGCTGTGCAGCCGGCTGCCGGATACAAAAAGGATCCTTTATCTGACGTATAACAGGCTTCTGAAGCTGGATGCAAAAACAAAAATAAAAAAGAGAAACGTTACGGTGACGAACTATCACGGGTTTGCATACACAGCTTTAAGGGCAAACGGCATTTCCGCAGGGGTTTCTGATCTGATCCAGCGGTTTATCCAGGAGAAGCCGGCCGTCGGCGCATATGACGTTCTGCTCATTGATGAATACCAGGATATCGAGCAGGAGCTGGCGGAGCTTCTGCAGATGATCAAGGACCGCCGGCCGGGGATGCAGATCATTGCGGTCGGGGATATGGAGCAGAAAATATACGATAAGACGACCCTGGATGTGGAGGCTTTTATGAAGGGGTTCCTGGAGGATCACCTTACGCTCAGGTTTACCCAGTGCTTCCGGCTTTCGGAGGATCTGGCGGCCATGCTTGGAAGGGTCTGGAAAAAGGAGATCAGAGGCGTCAACGAAAACTGTAAGGTGGAGGAAATGACGAAGGAGGAGGCCATAGACTTCCTGGCGCAGCAGGAGCCGGCAGATATTTTGTGCCTGGGAGCGAGGACCGGGGCCATGGCGGGTACATTGAATGCTTTAGAAGAAGCATACCCTCATAAGTTCAATAAGACGACGGTTTACGCTACGATCTCGGATCAGGATTCGGCGGGGAAAACGGAACCGAAAACAGATTCTGCGATCTTTACGACCTATGACAGCAGCAAAGGTCTGGAGAGAAGAATCTGTGTGATTTTTGATTTCACAGAAAGCTATTGGCATGTGAGGATATCCAAGCCGCAGCAGTCGTATTCGGTCCTTCGGAATATCTTCTGCGTTGCAGCCAGCAGAGGGAAAGGCCATATTATTTTTGTGAAGTCAGAAGAAGCCGGGCTTTCGGAGAAAACGCTTTCAACATTTGTGGAGACGAATCAGAAATTTAAAGATACAGGCATAAGTGAAATGTTTGATTTTAAGTATGAGGAGGATGTGGAGGACTGTTTTTCGAGGCTGAGGCTGACAAAGCTGGATTCCCAGGATCCGTCTCCGATAGACATAAAGAGCACGGATGGGCTTATCGATCTGTCTCCCTGTATCGGAATATACCAGGAGGCCGTGTTTTTCAAAAATTATGACATAGATGCAGACATACAGCTGAGGATCGCATTGAATCCGGAACTGAGAGGCTTGTATACAGAGGAGGAGCGAAGGGGACCTCTGGATCAGAAGATCCTGTTTCTGGTTTCCCTGGAAACGAGACAGAAGCGGTACCGGCAGCAGGTAACGGCGCCGTTTGTCAATGAAGCGCAGAGGGATCGGATCACGGCCCGTTTAAAAACGCGGCTGCACACGGATGAAAAGGCGCAGGTGGAATGCCGGCTTTGGTTTTACGGCCAGGAGGGCGAAGCGCCCCTGTTTTCTGCCAATGGGTTTGCGGATGCAGTCAGGGGGGATACGGTATACGAACTGAAATTTGTATCGGAGCTGAGACATGAGCACTTTCTGCAGTGTGCGGTTTATATGGCCGCGCTGGGGCTGCCGAAAGGGATCCTGTGGAACACGCGGGATAATACGGCGTATGAAATTGAAATTCCGGACCGTACTGCTTTTCTGGATGCCGCGACCAGGGCGGTCACAAAGGGAATGATAAAAAAATATTATGGCAGCAGGGCGGTCCGGGAGATTCCCGGGAATGTGAAAAATGAATCTCATACGGAAAAAGCAGAGAAGAAAAAGAAATTCTGGTTCCAGTTCTGGAAGTGATCCCTGTGCCGGAGGCTGATTTTCAACCTGTCGAAAAAGAAGGAACTAACCCGGTTTACGGATTATTTAGATATCTTTTCTGAAAATTTGCGGATTTTGTAGGAGAATGTTAATAAATAAGTGTTCTAAAATGACAGTCTTTGTGGTATAATAGTATCATCGCCAAAAATATTCTCCAGGTCTGCGCGTCTGCAGCCCCGGCCTTTGCAAAGGAGGCGGTCTGTATCAATATCAGAGAATCTATGGAACAGTGGGAGCGGGAAAATTTAAGCCCGTATGCGTCCCTGAGCAGTGAGACCCTGGGACGTGACCGGGAAGAGGAGCCCTGTGATATCCGTCCGGCCTACCAGAGAGACAGGGACCGGATCCTCCACAGCAAGTCGTTCCGCCGCTTAAAGCATAAGACCCAGGTGTTTCTGGCGCCGGAGGGAGACCACTACCGGACCAGGCTTACCCATACGCTGGAGGTTGCCCAGATCGCCCGGACCATTGCCCGGGCTCTTAAGATGAACGAGAGCCTGACGGAGGCCATCGCCCTGGGCCATGACCTGGGCCATACGCCCTTTGGCCATGCGGGAGAGTACATATTGAACGAGATCTGCCCGGAGGGCTTTTCCCACTATAAGCAGAGCGTCCGGGTGGTGGAGGTGGTGGAGAAAAAGGGAAGGGGACTGAACCTGACAAAGGAGGTGCGGGACGGTATCCTGAACCACCGGACAGCCGGGAATCCGTCCACCCTGGAGGGTAAGATCGTCCGCTTTTCCGACAAGATCGCCTACATCAACCACGACATCGACGACGCCATCCGGGGACGGATCATCACTGAGCACGATATCCCCAGGCGGTATACGGAGGTTCTGGGAAATTCGGTGAAGGAACGGCTCAACATTATGATCCATGACATTATCCTGAACAGCCTGGACAGGCCGGAGATCGTCATGTCCCCGGATGTGCTGGATACCATGGTGAGCCTCCGCCAGTGGATGTTTGAAAACGTTTATAAGAATCCTGCGGCAAAGGCGGAGGAAGGAAAGGCCCAGCAGCTGATCGTCCGGCTGTATGAGTATTACATGGAGCATGTGGACCGGCTTCCGGAGGAATATTTTATTATGATCGAAAAAAATCATGAGACCAGGGAGCGGGTGGTCTGCGACTACATTGCCGGCATGAGCGACCGCTTTGCCATTGATCTTTTTGAAGAATTATTTGTGCCGAAGGCCTGGAAGGGCTGAGGCGTTGGAGGATATGGATGTATTACCCGGATGATGTGATCGAAGAAGTACGAACGAGAAACGACATTGTGGACGTGATCTCCCAATATGTCAATCTGAAAAAGAAGGGAGCCAATTACTTTGGCCTCTGCCCCTTCCATAATGAAAAATCCCCTTCGTTTTCTGTATCGCCGGGGAAGCAGATGTATTACTGCTTTGGCTGCGGAGCCGGAGGGAATGTGATCACTTTTGTGATGGAATATGAAAACTATTCCTTTGTGGAGGCGGTGAAATATCTGGCGGACCGGGCCGGGATCACTCTGCCGGAGGTGGAGTATTCCAGGGAGGCCAGGGCCAGGGCGGATCTTAAGAATACGCTCTTAGAGATCAACCGTCTGGCAGGCAATTATTTTTACTATCAGCTGAAGCAGCCCCAGGGCCGGACCGGATACGAGTATTTCAGAAACCGCGGCTTAAGCGACGAGACCATCCGCCGCTTTGGCCTGGGCTATTCCCTGAAAACCCCGGACGATCTCTACCGGTATATGCGTTCCAAGGGCTATGAGGACGGGATCCTGAAGGAGACCGGGCTGTTCTATATTGAGGAACGAGGCTCCAGAGATAAGTTCTGGAACCGGGTCATGTTCCCGATCCTGGACGTCAATAACCGGCTCATCGGCTTTGGAGGGCGCGTCATGGGGGACGGGGAGCCCAAATATTTAAACTCTCCGGAAACAAAGCTTTTTGACAAGAGCCGGAATCTGTATGGGCTGAATTTCGCAAGAACGTCCAGGGCCGGGTATATGCTGATCTGCGAGGGGTACATGGATGTGATCGCCATGCACCAGGCGGGCTTTGTCAACGCTGTGGCGTCCCTGGGAACGGCCTTTACCTCCCAGCATGCGTCCCTTTTAAAACGGTATACAGACCAGGCGGTCCTAACCTACGACAGCGATGGGGCCGGGATCAAGGCAGCCCTGCGGGCCATCCCCATCCTAAAAGAAGCGGGAATATCAGTAAAGGTACTGAATATGAAGCCCTATAAGGACCCGGATGAATTTATGAAGAACCTGGGAAAGGAAGAGTTCCAGAAGCGCATCGACAGCGCTGTGGGGAGCTTTATGTTTGAAATTTCGGTGATCCGGAGCCAGTACAATATGCAGGATCCCGAGTCCAAGACGGCCTTTTATAATGCGGCCGCCAGGAAGCTTCTGGAGTTTCCGGAAAAGCTGGAACGGGACGCCTACACAGAAGCCGTGGCCAGGGAATATATGATCCCCCAGGAGGATTTAAAACGGCTGGTGTCCTCCCTGGGAGGACAGTACGGGACAGGGATACGCGCCGCAGATCCGGAACGGGAGAGAAGGCCTAAAAAAGAAAAGGAGGATGGGATCCGCAAATCCCAGCGGCTCCTTCTTACCTGGCTGATCGAAAAGCCGGAGCTTTTCGACAGGATCGAAGGGATCATCGGTCCGGAGGACTTTGCAGACGGCCTTTATAAGGAGGCGGCTGCCATGGTCTTTGAGGAACATAAAAAAGGAAATATGAACCCCGCCCAGATCCTGAATCATTTTATCGAGGGCGAGGAACAATACAGGGAGGTGGCAGCGCTTTTTCACGCCAGTCTTTCTGAATCCTTAAATAATGAGGAACAAAAGAAAGCGTTTTCCGAGACTGTGAAAAAGATCAAAAAAAACAGCCTGGAAATACAGAGTAAAAAAGCAACGGACATTACACAGCTGCAAAAGATCATCAAGATGCAGTCAGAGCTGGCATCGCTGCAGATTTCGCTGGATTAAACCCAGGTGCCGGGAAGGATGGGAATTATGGAAGAAAAGATGCTTACGTTTGAAGAGAAACTGGACAGGCTTTTGGAAACTGCAAAAAAGAAGAAGAATGTCCTGGAGGAGCAGGAGATCCTTGACATATTTGCAGGCGAAGAGCTGACACCGGAAAAGCTGGACCGAATTTACGACTTCCTGGACAATAAGAAGGTGGATGTCCTTAAGATATCGTCGGACGACGACATGGATCCGGACCTGTTCGCAGAAGAAGAGGCCGGAGAAGAAACGATGGAAAATCTGGATCTTTCGGTGCCCGAGGGCGTGGGGATCGAGGACCCGGTGCGCATGTACTTAAAAGAGATCGGAAAGGTGCCGCTGCTGACCTCAGAGGAGGAGATCGAGCTGGCAAAGCGCATGGAGCTGGGCGATGAGGAGGCGAAGAAGAAGCTGGCAGAGGCAAACCTCCGTCTGGTGGTCAGCATTGCCAAGCGGTATGTGGGCCGCGGAATGCAGTTTCTGGATCTGATCCAGGAGGGAAACCTGGGACTCATAAAGGCGGTGGAAAAATTTGAGTACCGGAAGGGCTACAAATTCAGCACCTACGCTACCTGGTGGATCCGTCAGGCCATCACCAGGGCCATTGCAGACCAGGCCAGGACCATACGGATCCCGGTCCATATGGTGGAGACCATCAACCGCCTGGTACGGGCCCAGAGGCAGCTCCTCCAGACCTTGGGGCGGGAGCCGTCTCCGGAGGAGGTGGCAAAGGAAATGGAGCTTCCGGTGGAACGGGTGCGGGAGATCATGAAAATCTCCCAGGATCCCGTGTCTCTGGAAACGCCCATCGGCGAGGAGGAGGACAGCCACCTGGGCGATTTCATCCAGGACGACCAGGTGACGGTCCCGGCGGACGCTGCCACCTTTACCCTGCTCCATGAACAGCTGATGGAGGTCCTGGATACGCTGACCGAGCGGGAGCAGAAGGTCCTGCGGCTCAGGTTCGGACTGGACGATGGACGGCCCAGGACTCTGGAGGAGGTGGGACGGGAATTCAACGTCACCAGGGAACGGATCCGGCAGATCGAGGCCAAGGCCCTGCGAAAGCTCCGTCATCCCAGCCGCAGCAAAAAATTAAAGGATTATCTGGACGAATAGAAAATACAGACTGGAAGGAATGGAACAGAGATGAAATTATCGGATCGTCTGGAAACAGTGGTTTCCATGGTAAGGCCGGCAGAGTCGGCGGCAGATATCGGCACCGACCACGGCCATGTGCCGGTGGAGCTGGTGAGAAGGGGGATCGCAAAGCGGGCCCTGGCCATGGACGTGCGGAAGGGCCCCCTGTCCCGGGCAGAGGAAGCGGTGGCCCTGGCCGGTCTGGGGGACAGGATCGAGACCAGGCTCTCAGACGGCCTGGAGAAGCTGGCGCCCGGCGAGGCGGAAACGGTGGTCATTGCAGGAATGGGCGGAGAGCTGATGATACATATCCTGGAGCGGGGACGGCATATGTGGGACTTTGTGGAACAGTGGATCCTGTCTCCCCAGTCGGAGATCCCTAAAATGCGTAGATGGCTCTGGGACAACGGCTTCCCGGTGGAAAAAGAAGAAATGGTCTATGAGGACGGAAAGTTTTATACGATCCTTTCCGCGGGAAGGCGGAGCGGGGAAAAGCCGGAGGAGAAGCCGGAACGCTTTTTTTATTACAGCCCGTATCTGATAAGTACAAGGGATCCTGTTTTTATGAGATATTTAAAGGAGGAGGAGGAAAAGCTTTGTTCTCTGGCGGAAAGCCTGGATTCCCTGGGCGGGCATTCCGAACGGGCGGCCGCAAAGAAAAGGGAAGCAGAGGAGGATCTGCGGTATAACCGGGAGGTGCAGAATGAGATGCAGTGAGATCATAAAGATACTGGAGGAGCTGGCGCCCCACCGTATGGCATGCGGGTGGGACAATCCGGGGCTTCTGGCGGGCAGAAGGGACAAGGAGGTAAAGAAGCTCCTTCTCTGTGTGGATGCCGATGATGAGACAGTGGCTCTGGCTGTCCGGGAGGGAGCGGATATGATCGTAAGCCACCATCCGCTGATCTTCAAAGCTGTAAAGCGGGTGACCGACGAGGACTTCATCGGCCGCCGGCTGATGGAGATGATCCGGTCGGATGTTTCCTATTTTGCCATGCATACCAATTTTGACTCGGCCCCCGGCTGTATGGCGGACCTGGCGGCAGACCGGATCGGGATCTGCGGCGGAGAGCCGCTGGAGGCCATGGGAGAGGAAAACGGGATTCTTTATGGAATCGGAAAGACCGGAAGCCTGAAGACGCCGGCAGCGGGAATGGAGCTGGCCCGGCAGGTGAAGGAGCTCTTTGGGCTGCCTTTTGTGACGGTCTATGGGGAAGGGCTGTGGGAAAAGGAACCAGTGACACGGGCAGCCGTCTGCCCTGGCTCCGGAGGCAGCACCATCCAGGCAGCCCTGGAAAAAGGCGCCCAGGCGCTGATCACCGGGGACATCGGCCATCACGCGGGCATCGATGCGGCGGCCCAGGGACTGATGATCATTGATGCGGGCCATTATGGCCTGGAGCATATCTTCATGGATCACATGGAGGACTATCTGAAACAAAGGCTGGGAGATCAGATACAGATTTTAAAAATGCCGGTCCATTTTCCGGCGGCAGTGGTATAGGATAGGAGGTCTGCTTATGACGATCAAGGTTCATGCCTGTGGAAAGACCAGAGAATACCCGGAGGGAACGCCGCTTCTTACGGTGGCGGAGGAGTTCCAGCCGGAGTTTCAGGAGGATATCCTCTTGGCCAGGGTGAATGGAAAGCTGAAGGAGCTCCACAAGACGCTGACAAAGGATTCCCAGGTGGAATTTCTTACCTTTCAGGATCCGGTGGGGAAAAAGACGTATGAGCGCAGCGCGGTGTTTGTGATGCTGAAGGCCTTTTACGATGTGATCCCCAGGGAAAGGATCAAAAAAGTCCAGATGGATTTTGCCCTGGGAAATGGCATCTACGGGGAGCTGGAGGGGGACGAAGCCCTGACGGAGGAGCTTCTGGACCGGGTGAAGGCGCAGATGCACGCCCTGGTGGATCAAAAGCTTCCGATTGTAAAACGCAGCGTCAATACCGACGAGGCCGTGGAATTGTTCGGCCGCCACGGGATGCATGACAAGGAGCAGCTTTTCATGTACCGGCGGGCGTCCAGGGTCAATATTTACAGCATTGAAAAATTTGAGGACTATTTTTACGGCTATATGGTGCAGAACACAGGATATGTGAAATATTTCGACCTGATCCCGTACCATTCCGGTTTCCTGCTGCTTCTTCCGGAAACGAAGGAACCGAGGAAGGTGAAAACGAGCGGGAACCATGAAAAGCTGTTCCAGGTGCTGAGGGATTCCTACCGCTGGAGCGACTGCCTGGAGGTTCCCAACGTGGGTACCTTAAACCGGCTGATCTCAGAGGGAAAAGCGGCGGATCTGATCCTCATGCAGGAGGCGCTCCAGGAAAAGACCATTGGAAATATTGCCGAACAGGCGGCAAAGTCCGGAGATAAAAGGCTTGTGATGATCGCCGGGCCGTCCTCGTCGGGAAAGACCACCTTCAGCCACCGGCTGGCCACCCAGTTCCGGGCCCTGGGCTATACGCCCCATCCCATTGCGGTGGACAACTATTTTAAGAATCGGGAGGATTATCCCAGGGACGAAAACGGGAAGCTGGATATGGAGGCCCTGGAATGCGTGGATATCGAAAAGTTCAATGAGGACATGAACGGCCTTTTAAATGGCCGTCTGGTGGAGATCCCCCGGTTTAACTTTGTGACCGGGACCAGGGAATATGCCGGGGATTTTTTGAAGCTGGGAAAGAACGATGTGCTCATCATCGAGGGCATCCACTGTCTTAACGATAAGCTCAGCTATTCCCTTCCGGAAGAAAGCCGGTTTAAGATCTACATCAGCGCCCTGACCCAGTTAAACGTAGACGAGCACAACCGGATCCCCACGGCAGACGGACGGATCATCCGCCGCATGGTACGGGATGCCAGGACCAGGGGAACCTCTGCGCTGGAGACCATCCGCCGCTGGTCGTCGGTGCGCCGGGGCGAGGATAAGAATATCTTCCCCTTCCAGGAGCAGGCGGACGTGATGTTCAACTCGGCGCTGGTTTATGAGCTGGCAGTGCTGAAGCTGTATGCGGAGCCTCTTTTATTCAGCATTCCCAGGGATGTGCCGGAGTACGACGAGGCAAAACGGCTGCTGAAATTCCTGGATTACTTCCTGGGCATTGACAGTGAGATCATCCCGAAAAACTCCATTATCCGGGAGTTTATCGGAGGAAGCTGCCTGAAGGTATAAAGGAGCAGAGGAAGACGCTCGGCAGAGCTGTTATAAAATGCCAGAACGGCAGTATGGACATACGAAAAAAATTGTGGTATAGTAAGGAGGTTCTGAGTAAGACAGATGGTCGCTGCTGCATGACCGAAAGGATGCAGGAGAGGAAAGTCCGGGCTTCAGAGGGCAGGATGCCAGATAACGTCTGGCGGAGGCGACTCCAGGGACAGTGCAACAGAAATAAACCGCACGGCTCGCCGTGTAAGGGTGGAAAGGCAGTGTAAGAGACTACCGCTTCGCTGGTAACAGAGAGGGCACATGTAAACCCCATCCGAAGCAAGGCCGAACAGGGGGCGTAAGGCGGCCCGTCTGCCCCCGGGTAGGCCGCTTGAGCTGTCTGGCGACAGGCAGCCTAGATAGATGACCATCCAAGACATAACCCGGCTTACAGTCTTGCTCAGAGCCTTGTAAAAGGCCGGTTCCAGACCGGCGGAGAATCCCGTTTTCGGGATTCTATTTTTATCCGACAAAAGCAACAAGATCACAGGAGAGCATTGAATGAACACAAAAATAAAGCGGGCGCTTTTCCTTCTGCTGGCCTTTGCTGTTTTATTTACGGCGTGCAGCAGAAAGGAAGAAACGGCAAAAGAAGAAAATCCCAAGACCCGGGAGCAGATGGCTCTGGCGGAAAAATATCTGGGTGAGCAGAAGTATGACGAGGCCATCGAGGCGCTTCTTGCGGCGGTGGAGCTGGATCCGGAGGATGTGAACGTTTATCTGAAGCTGAGCGAGGTCTATGCGGACCAGGAAATGGATATGGAAGCCATGGACATCCTGGAGCAGGGCTGGGAGGCATCCCAGGATGAGGGTCTCCGGGACCGGTATGTGGAGATCTGTACCGAATACGCAGAAAAGTATTTTAACGATGAGGAGTTTGACAGCGCCATCGAGGCCTATGACCGGGCCATTGCCGCAGACGAGAGCTGTAAGGAGGCGTATCTGGGGCTCCACCAGGTCTATCTGTATCTGGAAGAATACGAAAGCGCCGATGTGGTCCTGGAGGAGGGCTGTTTGGCCACCGGGGATAAGGAGCTGGAGGAAACCAGGTTCAAAAGCCTGACAGAGCTGGGGCAGAGATTCGTGGAGGAGGAAAATTATGAGTACGCCATTCCCTGCCTGGAGCGGCTTCTGGAGGCAGGAAGAGGCGACGATCACACCCGTATGGCCCTGAGCAATGCTTATACGATGATGGAGGAATATAAAAAATCCATTGAGATCCTGGAAAATCTGGAAAACAAAGAGGATCCTTCCATCCAAAACAGCCTTGCCACAGCGTATGCCCGTTATGGAGAGCAGTGCTTCAACGAGGGAAATACAGAGGAGGCGGTTACATATCTGACAAAAGCCAGGGAGCTGTCCCCGGATACCATGGATATTTATGTGACCATGATCGCTCTCCATATGGATTCCGGCGATCTGACGGCGGCCAGGGCCGTGGTGGATGAGGCCGTGGCCAAATTCATGAACGCAGACGCAGCGG
Source organism: uncultured bacterium (assembly GCA_905215775.1). Taxonomy (GTDB): domain Bacteria; phylum Bacillota; class Clostridia; order Lachnospirales; family Lachnospiraceae; genus Alitiscatomonas. The sequence continues at coordinate 16,662 of CAJMRM010000036.1, read as the reverse complement.
CCAATGAGCGGTTTGACGACCTTTTATATGAGATCTCCGGATACTATTCGGAAACAGAGGACATGGCCGCTGGCTTAAGCTTCTGGGAAAAGGCAGTGGCCTTGAAGCCGGATGATGAAAGCTACAAGGCAGAGCTGGAAAGCTACCGGGCTACGGCGGCCGACGAGGCGGCCATGAAGGCCGGAGAGCTTCTGGAAAACGGAGACGGGGCAGGTGCCATGTCTTACTTTAAGAGGGCCTATGTCTTATCGCCTGCCAGCATTGTTCCGGGCTTTTTATCCAACGAAAACGGAACGTATTACCTCAACGAGGACGGTACCTTCCGGACCGGCTGGTATGATGCAGGAGACGGCGATATCTATTACTTTAACCCGGCCCAGGGAGCGGCCTACGGCTGTTCCGTTATGGGATGGCAGAATCTGGACGGCAGCGAGTATTATTTTATGGACGACGGACGGCTGCTGATCAATGAGGAGACTCCGGACGGATTCATGGTGGGCCCGGACGGAAAGAAGATCGGAACGGTTCCCACAGAGGAGGAAACGGAGGAGGAGACCGAGCCGGAGACCGGTGAGGAGGAAGAAACCGGGAACGGCCAGGAAGGCGAAGGCCAGGGTGAGAGCTCCCAGGAGACAAAGCCGTCGGATTCCGGCTCCGGATCCCACAGCGGCAGCCTCAGACTGAATCCGGATCTCTTAAATAAGGCTAAAGAGGGAAGCGGAGCCTATGCCGTTAAAAAGGAAGAACTGTTTTCCGGTGCAGACGGCGTCAGCATTACCTTAAATGATGTTTATAAATGCATGAGCCAGTACGGGATGCAGGTTCAGTGGATCCTGGAGGAATCCACCTACGAGCTGGGCATGGGAGACCTGGTGATCTGGGTATTCCCGGGACAGAGCCTGGCCGGGGACGGAGTGGTCGTTAAGGATGCGGAAAAATACAGGGAATCCCTGCGGAATAAGCAGCTGCCGGAGGGAACCACCTTTGCGGTCCAGTTTGACGCCAGGGCTACGGGCACCAATGAGACCGTAGACATTGAAAAGATCCGGGAGATCAATAACCGGTAAGCAAAAGAAAAGACGTTTTCCGTTCCATGAAAATGGAGGAAAACGTCTTTTTTGCTGCGCCACGGCCGGTCATATACGGCTTAGGATCAGGGAAACGCCGGAGAGCATCAGAAAGAGCGCGGCTCAGGCTGTATTCCCTTTCCGGTGCAGGCCGCCGTGACCGCCAGAAAAACAGGCAGGGTCAGAAGCACCTAGCTGTGCTTTTCGTCACAGTACTGGCAGCGGTAAACTTCCTTTTCTTTGTCGGCCAGATAGAAGATATGGGGAAGCTCCTGCTCTACGGAGGTGATGCACCGGGGATTTTTACAGTGGATCACATTGACAAGGCGGTCGGGAAGGCTTAAGCGGCGCTTTTCCACGATCCGCTCGTCCCGGATGATGTTGACGGTGATGGTGTGGTCGATATAGCCCAGTACATCCAGATCCAGGGAATCCAGGGGACCCTCGATCTTAATGATATCCTTTCTTCCCATCTTGCTGCTCCGGGCGTTTTTAATGATGGCTACGGTGCAGTCCATTTTTCCCAGTCCCAGATATTTATAGATCTCCATGCTCTTTCCGGCCTGAATGTGATCTAAAACAACGCCTTCTTTGATTCCGCTGATATTTAACATGGTTTTTCCACCTCCAGTAAAGTCATGATCAGAGCCATGCGGACGTAAACGCCGTACTGGGCCTGTTTAAAGTATGCAGCCCTGGGATCGTCATCCACCTCCACGGAGATCTCGTTGACTCTGGGAAGGGGATGGAGAACGAACATATCGGGCTTGGCCAGCTTCATTTTTTCCTGATCCAGGATGTAGCAGTCCTTCATGCGGATGTAATCCTCCTCATTGAAGAAACGCTCTCTCTGAACTCTGGTCATATACAGGATGTCTAATTCTTCCATGGCGTCGTCCAGATTGGCGGTCTCCCGGTAGGGGATGTGGTTGGCATCCAGGACGTTTTCCTTAATGTAATCGGGCACCTTAAGCTCCGGCGGGGAGATCAGCACGAAACGGATCCCCGGATAGCGTACCAGGGCGTGGATCAGGGAATGAACGGTACGGCCGAATTTCAGATCGCCGCAGAGGCCTACGGTCATGTCGCCCAGACGTCCCTTTAAGCTCTTGATGGTCAGAAGGTCGGTGAGGGTCTGGGTGGGATGCTGATGGCCGCCGTCTCCGGCGTTGATCACGGGGATGGAGGATTTGGAAGCTGCCACATACGCGGCGCCCTCTTTGGGATGGCGCATGGCGCAGATGTCGGCATAGCAGGAGATCACGCGGATCGTATCGGAAACGCTTTCGCCTTTGGCTGCAGAGCTGGAATCGGCGGAGGAAACGCCGAGAACGCTTCCGCCCAGACTCAGCATGGCAGACTCAAAGCTCAGCCGTGTTCTGGTGCTGGGCTCAAAAAAAAGAGTCGCCAGCTTTTTGCCGTCACATACGTGGGCATATTTGGAGCGATTCTTTTCAATATCGGATGCCAGGGATAATAACTGATCGGTCTCCTCAACGGAAAGATCCAGAGGACTCAGTAAATGTCTCATGAAATATTCTCCTTTCATTGATCCTGGGCCAGAAGGCCTGCCGCCGGACAAGACCGCATGGGATACCGGGATTCTGGCCCTGATGGTTTCATTATAACGGATAGACATGGGAAATTCTACAATTTTTTCAAAAAATATGGTACAATATCTGCAGACGTCCAGTGCTTCCTGTCGGCCGCAGGCGGGCAGGGGGATCCATGGCTGGACTGCTGTGAAAAATTAAGTGGATGGAGAGACCAATGAGAAAAACCATGGAGCAGATCGTAGTGGAGGGCCAGGCTGCCAGATGCGGGAGTCTGGAGGAGCTGTATCTTTTATGGCAGATGATGCAGCAGATGGAGGAGGAGCCTTTTGGGAACACGTGCTATGAGGAGATCGATCCCAGGAGCTTTCATATAGACGGGGCCGTGTCCCCGGAGCATTATGACGGGACTCTTTATATTTTAAAAGAGACCAGCATGAAAAAGCAGATCCGAAAGGGGCAGACCATGCCGGTGATCTCTGATATCCGCAGGGACCTGCGGACCGGCAGGAGCCCGTCTGGGGAAGTGGAATATCTGCCTTATCTGAAGGGAATGGAACGGATCCTGGCCGGTGAGGCGCCGTCCGGAGATAAAGCCCCTCTTTTGAAAACGGCGGTGATCTATGTGAATAAAAGGGGAGGAAAGGGCGCGGCCGACGATATCAGTATGGATTACGGCTTTTATTATTCGGAATTCCTGAAGCGCCAGATCCAGCTTCTGGAGCCCAGGACCATCGTATGCTGCGGCGAGGACATTTTCCGTCTGGTGGCCATGGAGGTGTTCCAGAATAAGAAAACGAAGAAGAACCAGGAGATCTATATGAAATGGAAGGACGTGGTGGCTGGCGATATCCTGCCGGCAGACCGCCGCTTTAAGCCTGTAAAGGATCTGGCCAAGGCCGATATACAGGTGATCCGCATGTGGAATCCGGCTTACCGGGTCAACAACGGACAGTATGTATCCCTGGAGGAATACCTGCGGGAATTCCAGAGGCGCACGGCAGGCGCAAAAATTTGTAAGAATTGTTAAGCAATTCTCTATATCCAATGGGACATGGTTTTTATATAATGACAATAGGCATATAGAAAGAAATATAAGGAGAGGGATGCGCGTGGAAGCGGAGAAAAAGCGGGAAGTGGTGATCCGGGTACGGGATCTCTATAAGGTATACCGCATGGGCGATACGAAGGTCTATGCGTTAAACGGTGTGGATCTGGATATCCGCCGGGGGGAATTCTGTGCCATTACAGGCCCCTCGGGTTCGGGAAAATCCACACTGCTGAACATGCTGGCCGGTCTGGAGCACCCTTCTAAGGGAGAGATCGTCATTGCCGGAAAGCATATAGAAAAGCTGAACGAGAAGCAGCTTGTGACGTTCCGGCGGGAGCGGGTGGGTTTTATCTTCCAGTCCTATAACCTGATCGCCACCATGGACGCAGTGGAGAACGTGGCCCTTCCCCTGTCCTTCCGAGGGATGGGAAAGGCCAGGCGGGCCAAGCGGGCCAAGGAATATCTGAAGCTGGTGGGCCTGGAAAGATTCATGACCCATATGCCCAACCAGATGTCCGGCGGCCAGCAGCAGCGGGTGGGCATCGCCAGAGCCCTGGCGGTGGATCCCCAGATCATTTTTGCAGACGAACCCACAGGAAACCTGGATTCCAAGACCACCATGGAGGTCTTAAAGCTGATGCAGACCATTGTGCGGGAACGGAACCAGACTCTGGTGATGGTGACCCATGACAACAATCTGGCCACCTATGCGGACCGGATCATCAAGATCATTGACGGAAAGATCGTCAGCATTGAAGAAAACCATAAAGAGGCGGACCTGGAAGCGGCCCGGGAGGAAGCGGACCAGAAAAATAAGGACTGTAAGGAGACGGTCCGGGAGGAAACGCCCCAAAAGAAAATGACAGAGGAAAAAGAAAGCGGGGAAAATCTATGAGAGAGCGGTTAAAGCGGATATCTATTTTATTTATGGCAGCGGCGGTGCTTCTGGGGGCGGCGCCCTCCACAGCCTTTACAGCCCTGGCAGACGAGAAGGAAACGGAGAACGAGGATCTGGAGATCCCCAAAGTCTTCCACAAGGACGACGATAATGAGGTGGTACGCATCGTGATCGGGAAAACTCCCTCCATCACCATCGGAAAATCCTCCACCATCTCCATTGCCGTAAAAAATACCACTGATACAGACTGGCTGGAGAGTGAGATCTGGATCGCGCCGGAGGCCGATTACCAGGGATATTACGACGAGATCGAGGACGAGGACGGCGAGATCATCAAGACCATGAACGCCACCTACCCCTTTGAGATCACCGACAGCCTGAATAAGCATTATAAGATCGGCCACATCAACGCAGGGGCCAAAAAGACCGTAAACCTGCGGGTCAATGTGAAAAAGAACCTGAAGGAAGGATATTATCCTGTAAAGCTGTATATCTCCAAGCGTTCCAGAGGCGAGGACGGCATGTCGGGCGAGTTCCAGAAAACCGTCATGGTATGGGCAGAGACAAAGGAGGCGTCTTCCACCTCCGAATCCGACGAGTCCAGCACCGAGCCCATCGGCTTTGCCATTGGAGAGAACCAGTCCACACCCCAGGCAAACTACAATGAGGTCATGAATTTTAATATGAACCTCAGGAACACAGGCTACAAGACCGCCTACGACGTGCGGGTGGAAATGGAGCTTTCCGAGGATATCACCAAGTTCCCCTTTGAGATCAACGATGGAAACTACGACCGCTGGATGAACAATATAAACCCGGACCAGACGGTGGAGGTGCCGTACAGCATGGCCATCCGGGAGGAGGCAAAGAGCGGTTATTATCCCATTAAGTTCAAGATCCGGTACAGGGAAGAGGAAAACGGGGCGTTCTTAACACCGGTGGAGGATACCTTTTATGTGCGGGTCATCGGAAAGGACGAGGAGGACGAGCTTTCTGACGACGCCGGAGAAAACGAAAGGACCAAGGCCCGCATCATCGTGGACAGCTTTGAGACGGATCCTGCCAGGATCCTGGCGGGCCAGGATTTTACGCTGAAGGTGAAGATGAAAAACGCGTCCAGCGACATTACGGCATCCAATATCCTTTTCACCTTTGAACCGGAGGCAGTGGAAAACAGCCCGGTGTTCACCACGGCCAACGGCTCCAACTCTGTGGTGGTCAACAGCCTGGCTCCTGGAGCGTCGGAGGTGCTGACCATGAAATTTACCTCCAGCCCCAGCGCCGAGCAGCGGGCCTATAATATCACCATTACAGAGCAGTACGACAGCCCGGAGTTTAAAAACGCCAAGGAGACGGTGAAGATCGCCGTGGCCTTAAAGCAGGAGGCCAGGCTCAATACAGGAACCATCGAGGTCATGCCTGATTCCATCGAGGTGGGGGGCGAGACCAACATTATGTTCCCCATCAACAACACGGGGAAGGTGACCCTTTATAATGTGACCGCCATTTTTGAGGCGGATTCCATCCAGCGGGCGGAGAGCTATGTGGGCAATATAAAGCCCGGAGAGAGCGGCAATGTGGACGTCATGGTCGCCGGAGCCGCCCCCACCATGGACGAAGGGAAGATCCGTCTTACCATTACATACGAGGACGAAAACGGCGTGGTAACGCCGGTGGAGAAGGAGGTCCAGCTCTTCGTGACAGAGCCGGTGATCATGGACGATCCGTCCATGGACGTGGGAAATATGGACATCCCGGAGCCGGAGCCCACGAAAATGGAGCTTCTTAAGAAATATGCCGTTCCCCTGGGAGCCGCAGCCGCCGTCCTTCTGATACTGGTCGTTGTTCTTATCAAGCGGAAAAAGAAGAAAGCGGGAATGGACGATGAAATTCTCTGATCTGCTCCGGATGAGCATTAACAATCTGAGACGAAGAAAGCTGAGGACCGGTCTTACGGTCCTTGGCGTCGTTATCGGAACCGCCTCCATCGTGGTCATGGTCTCCCTGGGCATTGGCCTTAAGGAGATCACGGTGGAGCAGTACGAGTCCTCGGGAAGCCTTACAAAGATCGAGGTGTACCGGAATTATGGCATGGGCGGCTCGGAAAACGAGGAGGACGGCTTTATCACCGATAAGACCATCGAAAGCTTTAAAGCGATCCCCCATGTGAAGGCCGTTTCCCCGGTGCTGTCCACCTATGTGCAGATGCGCCAGGGAGCGTACGAAGGCTCCTCCAGGATCGAGGGTTTAAGCCGCGAGGCTCTGGAGGAGATCGAGCTGGGGGAGGGACGGCTTCCGGATCCGTCCTCCGGCACCATGGAGCTGGTGGTGGGTCCCATGGTCGCCCAGAACTTCTGGGACGCCAAAACAGGCAGGGGCTTCTGGGAGACGGGAGAGCAGCCGTCGGTGGATCTTTACGGAAAGCCGTTTTTTACCATGTTCCAGAGCTCCGGAGCCGAGGAAAGCGGTAAGCAGAAAAAATTTGTGTTTCCTGTCAGCGGACTTGTAAAAAGTGATACTGACGAAAACGGAAATCCGATGTATAATGAATACAGCTATGGCATATACACGGACGTGGAGACCCTGAAGACCCAGCTGAAGCGCATTTACAAAAAGAATCCGATCCCCGGACAGCCTGTCAATAAAAAGGGAAAGCCCTATAACTATTATGTCTACGACAACGCGTATGTCTATGTGGACGATATGAGCAACGTCATGGGAGTGCAGGCGGCTGTAACGGACATGGGATATGAGGCGTACAGCAGCATGCAGTGGCTGGAGCAGGCCCAGGAGCAGATGGATATGATCCAGGCGGTCCTGGGAGGCATCGGAGCCGTATCCCTTTTTGTGGCGGCCATCGGTATCGCCAATACCATGATGATGTCCATATACGAAAGGACCAGGGAGATCGGCGTTCTGAAGGTGCTGGGATGCGCTCTGGGAGACATCCGCAGCATGTTCCTCATTGAAGCCGGATTCATCGGACTCATGGGCGGAGCGGCCGGGCTTTTATTAAGCTACGGCGTTTCCAGCCTGATCAATCAATTTCTCGGTTCCGGGCTCATGGGCATGGGCGGAGGCAGCGGGGATATTTCCCGCATCCCCATGTGGCTTTCGGCGGCGGCCGTGGGCTTTGCCATTGTCATCGGTATGCTGGCGGGACTGTTCCCGGCCTTAAGGGCCATGAAGCTGAGCCCTCTGGCAGCCATCAGAAACGAATAGGCAGGAAAAGGAGGCATCTATGGAGAATTTTATTTATTCCATCCCCACCACCATTTATTTTGGGAAGGGGCAGATCGAACACGTGGCCCAGGCAGTGCGCCCCTACGGGAAGAAAGCGCTGATCGTCTATGGCGGGGGAAGCGTGAAACAGAACGGTATTTTTGACCGTGTGACAGAGATCCTTGGGCATGAAGGCATTGCATGGGAAGAGCTGGGGGGCGTGGAGCCCAATCCCAGGATCGAAACAGTGAGAAAGGGCGCAGAGCTCTGCAAGGCTGGAAATATTGAAGTTGTTCTCCCCATCGGCGGCGGCTCCACCATCGACTGTGCCAAGATCATTGCCGCCGGAGCCCTTTATGACGGCGATGCCTGGGACCTGGTACTGGACGGGAAAAAGATCCAGGCAGCCCTCCCCATCGTTGCGGTCCTTACCCTGGCGGCCACTGGATCGGAAATGGACACAGCGGCCGTGATCTCTGATATGGCCTCCAACAATAAGCTGGGGACCAAGAGCGAGCATATCCGTCCAAAGGCAGCCATTATGGATCCCTCCTACACAGAGACCGTCAACGCCTGGCATACAGCCGCGGGCACAGCGGATATCATGTCCCATATCCTGGAGTCGTATTTCTCCAATGCCGAGGGATATATGCAGGACCGCATGGCCGAGGGGCTCCTTAAGACCTGTATCCAGTTCGGGATCCGGGCGGTGGGGCATCCCGATGATTATGAGGCCAGGGCCAATCTCATGTGGGCCGGAAGCTGGGCCATCAATGATTTCTTAAAGCTGGGGAAAATGGTTCCCTGGTCGGTCCATCCCATGGAGCATGAGCTGTCGGCGTATTACGATATCACCCATGGAGCCGGTCTGGCGATCCTGACGCCCCACTGGATGCGCCATGTATTAAACAGCAGGACAGTGGAAAAGTTCCGTACCTACGGCGTCAACGTCTGGGACGTGCCGGAGGATATGCCGTCTATGGAGGCGGCAGAGCTGGCCATTAAACGGACGGCTGATTATTTTAAGGCTCTGGGGCTTCCGTCAAGACTGTCCGAGGTGGGGATCGACGAAAAATATCTGGAGATCATGGCAGAAAAGTCCGCATCCCGCATGAAGGGAACGTATGTGGAGCTGACCAGGGACGAGATCCTCCAGATCTTTAAGGAAGCCATGTAGGCGGAAGGGAGAAATGATATGAACGTACTGGATCATGAAAAGCTGCATCAGAAATATTTTGAGGAACTCTCCAGGATCCCCAGGGCTTCCTTTAAGGAGGAACGGGTATCAGACTACCTGGAGGACTTTGCCAGGACCAGAGGCCTGGACTATAAAAGGGATACGATCGGCAATGTGGTGATCTATAAGCCGGCGTCTGCGGGCTACGAGGACCACGGAGCAGTGATCCTCCAGGCACATACAGATATGGTCTGCGAAAAGAACGCTGACTGCAGCCACGATTTTGACCGGGATCCCATTGATCTTTACATTGAAAACGGGATCTTAAAGGCCAGAGGCACGACCCTGGGAGCCGACGACGGCATGGGCTGCGCCTATATGATGGCGCTTCTGGATATGGATACGCCCCACCCAGCCCTGGAGTGCGCCTTTACAGTCCAGGAGGAGGTGGGCTTAAACGGGTCCTTTGCGTTAAAGCCGGAGTATTTTACGGCGAAAAAATACGTGAACCTGGATTTCGGCGGACGCGGAAAAGGAACGTGCACCACCAGCGCCGGAGGCGAGATGGTGGGCCTTAAAAAGCCCGTGGAATATGAGGACTGCGCTCTTCCGGCCTACCGTCTGTTCATCACAGGCTTAAAGGGAGGCCATTCCGGAAGCTGCATCATCCTGGAGCTGGGCAATTCCTTAAAGATCTGCGGACGGATCTTAAAGGAGATCTCCGGAAGCTCGGATCTTCGGATCGTAAGTCTGGACGGCGGCTTAAAGAACAACGCCATTCCCAGGGAATGCGAGGCTGTGTTTGCCAGCGGAGCGCCCAGGGAGCAGATCGAAAAGGCCATGGAGTCCATAACGGCTGAGATCAGAAATGAGCTGAAATTCCAGGAGCCGGAGCTTTCGGTGACACTGGAGCCGGCTGCCTGCACCAGGGCCATGAGCGAAGAGACCAGTGCGGACCTGGTGGATCTTATGTACCTTCTGCCCACTGGACTCCGCCACAGGAGCCTTCAGATCGAGAACCTTCCGGTGGCGTCAGAAAACCTGGCATCTGTACGGTGTAAGGAGGATTACGTGGAGTTCCAGTACTCCCTCCGGGCAGAAAAAATGTCCTGGCGGGACCAGATGGAAAAGGAGCTGTGTCTCCTGGCCGGTATCTACGATATGACTGTGGACGTATACAGTAAGTTCCCGTCCTGGGAATTCAATCCGGATTCAGCCCTCAGAAATACGCTTTTAAAGGCATATAAAGAGGTGAAGGGGACGGAGATGGAGCTTCTGGCCACCCACGGCGGCCTGGAGTGCGGAGTGTTCTGCGACATGATCCCGGGCCTTGATGTGGTGACCCTGGGAGCCGAGACTGACGGCGCCCATACGCCCCAGGAGCAGATGAACCTGGAATCCTTTGACCAGACCTTCGAGGTGCTGAAGAACTTCCTGGAGCGCTTATAAACAGCCAGGGGTCCGGCCCCTCTGCCGGTAAACGTCCGGCATACTGAAAATAAAAATATGTAAAAGCACCTGGAAAGCCGCCTGAGCATAAGATAGATTAATAATGCTCTAAGGTGGCTTTCTTTGAAGACGTTTTTGCAGCCATTAACAGCCAGGGAAGAAAGAGAGTACCTCCGGCAGTACAAAGAGGGTGACCGGGAGGCAAGGAATGTGCTGATCAGCCGGAACATGCGCCTGGTCGCCCATGTCATAAAAAAATACCAGAACTCCGGCTATGAGACCGAGGATCTTCTGTCTGTGGGGACCATCGGCCTCATAAAGGCGGTGGATTCCTATAATATGGAGAAGGGCTCCAGACTGGCCACCTATGCGGCCAGATGCGTAGAGAATGAGGTCCTGATGCTTTTCAGGGCCGGGAAGAAATTTTCCAAAGAGGTCTCTATTTATGATCCCATCGGTACCGACAAGGACGGCGAGACCGTGAGCCTCATGGACATTCTGGAGATGGAAGGGAAGGAGGCAGTGGAGCAGGTCATCCTGAAGGAGGATGTGAGAAAGCTTTACGAGGCCTACGAACAGAATCTGAAAGACACCGAAAAGACCGTGATCCGCCTGCGATACGGCCTTTTCGGCTCTAAGGAGCACACCCAGAGGGAGATCGCCGGGCAGCTGGGGATCTCCAGGTCCTATGTCTCAAGGCTCGAGAAAAGGGCTGTGGAAAAGCTGCGCGAGGAATTCCAGCGGGACGGGTATACGGCGTAGGAGCGGTTTACAGGGCCCCGCACAGGACATAGGCCAGGGTCCCCACGGCTCCGGAACCCAGGATGATGGAGACGGCCCCCACCTTTCCCCGGAACCTTCTTAACAGGAACAGGGAGCCTGCAAACAGTATGAGCTCGATGGGGCGCAGGGCTGCCAGAGAGATCTCATAAAAGCTGGTGTTGAACAGTGCCAGCATCAGGATGGACATTCCGGCAGATCCGATCATGGCAACCACCGCCGGGCGCAGGGCCGAGAGAACCGTCTGGACGCCGGAGAAGGAGCGGTATTTATAGTAAAAGTGGGCCAGGGTCAGACAGATGATGAAGGAGGGGATGATACAGCCCAGAGTGCAGAGGACTGCGCCCAGGGGACCTGCTAACCGGGTCCCCACAAAGGTGGAGGAGTTGATGGAGACCGGGCCCGGGGTCATCTCTGCAATGGTGATCAGATCCGTAAACTCAGCCATGGTCATCAGCTTGTGGACGTTTACGATCTGGTCCTGGATCAGCGGGATCGCGGCGTAGCCTCCGCCTACGGAAAACATGCCCACCTGGATGAAGGAGAAAAATAAGCTAATTAAAAGATTCATTTCCGGTTACCCCTTTCTTTTTATAAGATGTAAGGACCGCTTCTGTGATCCCGATGACAAGGCAGATCAGAATGATGATCATGGCGCTGACGCCGAAGAAATACGCTCCGCAGAAGGAGAGGGCCATGAGGGACGTATAGAACACGGAATGGCTGTTCCAGACGTTTTTTGCCAGGTTCCATGTGACGTCCAGGATCACGGCCGCAACGCCTGCCCGCATGACCTGCAGGGCGGCGGCAATATAGAGATTCTGCCGGAATTCTGTGTAAAAAACACAGATCAGGGAGATCACGAACATAGGCGGAAGGATGGTCCCCAGGACTGCGGCCAGGGAGCCGGGGATGCCCTGCATCCGGTAGCCGATGATTACAGAGGCGTTGACCGGCAGGGGGCCGGGAGAGGACTGGGTGATGGCCGTGATGTCTAACATCTCATCCTCCTCCAGCCATTTCAGCTCTTCCACAAATTTTTTCTTCATAAGAGATACGATGACGAAGCCGCCGCCAAAGGTGCAGGCGCTCAGGAGGAACATGGATTTAAAGAGGATCCACAGCTGTTCCAGGTTCTTTTTTTGTAACATGATGATTTCCTTTCCTGTTGTTTGATGAGGCCATTATATCCAGATTTTACAAGAAAGTAAAATTATATATATTGATATAATGATAAAAATATATTATGATAAAAGGGAGGAGGGATGAGGAATGCTGGATTTTCGGATCGAAACGTTCCTGGCGGCCTGCCGGTATATGAATTTTACAGCGGCGGCGGAGGAGCTTCACATCACCCAGCCCGCTGTATCCCAGCATATCCGGTTCCTGGAAAAGAAATATGGCGCAGAGCTGTTTGTCCGGGACGGGAAGCGGCTGGAGCTGACCCGGGCAGGGGAGATCCTTAAAAGGACCATGATCACCATGGAGAATGACCAGAGGGCCATGGAAAAACGGATGCGGGAGTCTGGGAACGCTGTAAGGACGCTGACCATGGGCGTGACCATGACCATTGGAGAATACGCGGTCACAGGGCCTCTGGCCCGGTATCTGAACCTTCATCCGGACGTGAATGTATGCCTGCGGTTCGGCAACACGGACCGGCTTTTAGAGGCGCTCCGGGCAGGGGAGATGGATCTGGCCTTAAGCGAGGGGTATATCCGGTCAGAGGAGTTTGATACGGAGCTGTTCCGCAGGGAGCGGTACATTCCGGTCTGCGCTGCCGGACATGCCCTTCCCGCTGGAAAACAGAAACTTAAGGATCTTCTCGGGGAGCGGCTGATCCTCAGGGAAAAGGGCTCCGGAAGCCGGAAGATCCTTGAAAGGAATCTGGCGGCCAGAAACCTTAAGATCAGCGATTTTATTCATTATGCCGAGGTGGAGAACATCCATACCATGGTGAGCCTTCTGGTCCGGGACTGCGGGATCGCCTTTTTGTACGAGGCAGCTGTGGAGCAGGAGATTCGGCAGGGGCTTTTAAAGGAGATCCGTCTGGAGGACTTTTCCATGGACCATGAATTTCTGTTTTTGTGGAACAAGGGCAGCGTTTTTTCCAGTGAGCTGAAGAAGCTCTGTGAGGAGTGGATCCAGCTGGACAAGGACGCTTCCGGCGGAAGATAATGCCGCTCCGGGATTGGAGACGTGTGATGAAATTTCAGAAGAAAGGGGAAAAGAATGAGAGAAAGGGAATTTTACCTTCCATCCAGTGATGGAAATTCCAGGCTTCACTGTATGGAATGGCTGCCGGACGGGGAGATCCTGGGAGCCGTACAGATCGTCCACGGGATGATGGAGCATACGGGACGCTACCGGGGAACAGCAGAATGGCTGGCAGACCGGGGGATCGCCGTCTATGGCCACGACCATCTGGGCCATGGAAGGACCGCGGCGGAAAAAGAGGATCTGGGATACTTTGGAGACAAGGATGGGGAGCTTTCACTGGTGAAGGACGTGCGCAGGCTGACGCTTTATGGAAAAAGGAGATACAGAGGGAAGCGGCTGTTCCTTCTGGGCCACAGCATGGGCTCATTTATGGTGAGGCGGACTCTGACCGTCTATGAGGACGGGCCCGACGGCGTGATCCTCATGGGGACCGGCTCCCAGCCGGAGGGAATGGTACTTGCCGGATGGTGCCTGGCGTCTCTGGTGAGCGCCATAAGGGGGAGCCGCAGCCGGAGCCGTCTGCTCCACGAGCTGTCCCTGGGGAATTATAACCGGAAATTCCGGCCGGTACAGACTGACCACGACTGGCTTACCAGGGATATGGAAAAGGCCAGGAGCTTTGAAGCAGATCCGTACTGCCAGTTCCTTTTTACCTCTGGGGCCTACCGGGATTTCTTCCGGGTGATCCTCATGGACCAGCGGGCAGAGCGGCTGGGAAGGATGCGAACGGACATGCCCCTTCTTCTGCTTTCCGGGGACCGGGATCCGGTGGGAGAAAACGAAAGAGGCGTCAGAAAGGTGTATAAACGGTTTTCAGACGCCGGCTGCCAGGATATTACCCTGGGCTTTTATAAGGACGCCCGCCATGAGCTGTTCAATGAGATCAACCGGGAGGAGGTACGGGAGGATCTTCTTTCCTGGCTCCTGGGACATCTGGAGGAACAAAACGGTTAAAACCGGCTCTGGGGCTGCGGCGGGCCGGGTTCCCGGGAAAGACCGGGTTCCCGGCAGCCCGCCGGGGCGTGACCGGAATACTGGCCGGGTGTCTGGGGGGAATACCCGCCGGAGGGGGGGATGGCTGAGCTGCCAGCCGGAAACTGGCTGGAATCCCCGCTGGGGCCCTGGCCGAAATAGGGCTTGAAATTCCGGCCGGTATCCGGTATAGTAAACATAAGGTTCGATCTTTTTATTCTAAGCCGATCTCTATAAGGATCTGTATACACATCAAAAGCGATCAGAGAATTCCCATGACAAGATATGGATGACAAATTGAAAAAACCATAGAACTGTGGATGTATTCCGGAAAGAAGGGAAAACAGGATTTGTTTGGAAAAGTGAATAGTATTTATCTCCAGGGCATGTGGGGGACCCAGGTGTCTGTGGAGGCGGATGTGAGCGGAGGCCTTCCCGGCTGGTCCTTTGTGGGATACCTGGCCTCTGAGGTGCGGGAGGCCCAGGACCGGGTCCGGACGGCCATCCGGAACCTGGGAGTGGAGCTGCCGCCCAGAAAGGTGACCATCAACCTGTCTCCTGCGGATCTGAGAAAGGAGGGAACGGGCTTTGATCTTGCCATTGCGGCGGCGATCCTGACGGCGTACGGGATCATCCCGGCCCCGGAGGAAACGTGGATGTTTTTGGGGGAGCTGGGACTGGACGGCCGGATCAAGGGGATCCCGGGAGCTCTTACCCTTACGGTCCGGGCCCGGGAGCTGGGCTTTACGCGGCTGTTCCTGCCAGAGGAGAATCTGAAGGAGGCGTCCATGATCCAGGGGATCGGCCTGGTGGGAGCTGGAAGCCTTATGTATGCAAGCTCAGACAGAAAAGCGTTTGCAAGGAGAATGTTACTTAAACATATTGAAAAGGAAGTTAAAAAGCGAAAGAAAATTGTTATGCCGTCTGATGAGGAAATGAAGATCTGTTTGCGTACAGTGTTAGAGGAATTGGCAGATTCAGAAGAAATGCAAGCAGAAATGGTATAAACGAGTTTCTGATGGAAGGTAAACTGTTCACTTCTATTGTATCGGAGACGGAGAACATAAACATACATGATATAACAACACGGAAAAGTATCCGGGATTTCCGTCAGGACGATTCTTAAGTTTCTGGAAACCCATCCGGACATGGAGGTGCGGATGGTGTGCTTTGACAGGGAAACAATGTGGTATTACGAAGATGCTTTGAAGGAGCAGACCAGACAGGGAATAGATACTGCGAATGATTCTTAAAAGGTGGAAGGGCAGGAGAGATTATGCCAAGACTGATTTCGTACAACAAAGAGGTCGGGAGTATTTTTGAACTTCTGGGAGACAAGGAAAACGACATTACGCTCAGCATGTCCTGGGCGCTTGCAAAATGTCCGGAATTCTTGAAGGCGGTTGTTTCCTCCGTGGTTCCGGTAATGCCAGACCCGGAAGAAACCGTCATTCTGAACCAGCAGTACACGGCCGACACCGGTATCACGGACATCGAGGTAACGGATTACCGGACATTTCATGTAATTTTCGAGGCGAAGAGAGGTTGGGTGCTTCCGGGAACAGAGCAGCTGACCAAATATTCCGTTAGAAAGGATTTTGCGGCCAGCGGTGCAGCAAACAAGGTAATCGTGACACTGTCGGAATGCACGGAAACCTATGCCGCCCTGTACCTGCCGTTTTACAGCGTAAACGGAATTCCGGTGAAGCACCTTCCGTGGAGCAGGGTATATGAGCTTGCCGAACGGTCAAAGTCAGCTTCCAACCACGAGCAGAAACACCTGCTTGCGGAATTTACCACATATTTAAGGGGGATTATGACGATGCAGAAACTGGACAGCAACATGGTCTATGTGGTGGCGTTGGGAACCCAGAACCCGGACGGCTGCCCGATCAGCTGGATCGATATTATGCAAAGACATGGAAAGTATTTTTGTCCAATAGGCGTAAAGGGCTGGCCGAAGGAGCCGCCGAACTACATTGCTTTCCGGTACTACGGAAAGCTGCAGTCTATCCATCATATCGAAGGATACACAGTATCCAGGAATATGCACGACGAGATTCCGGAAATTTGCTGTCAGCATTGGGAGTAATGATAGAAACAATAGTAATCATGGCGTTTTATAGTTTGCACATTGAAAGGAAGTACAAAGAATAATAGATAAATCCCAGCTTGTCGAACAGTAGCCGATTGTAAATATGACTTCAAAAATAAGAAACCGTTTGGCACTGACTGCTCTGCACACTGTCATACTATCCAGTGGCAGATTCCCA
>CAJMRM010000035.1 GCA_905215775.1 uncultured bacterium | reverse complement strand
TTGGTGCATTTGCTCTCTATGGATATAAAAAAGACCCTGAGCAAAAAGGACACTTAATCATTGATGAAGAAGCCGCCGCTGTTGTCAGAGAGGTTTTTACCTTGTTTTCACAAGGCTATGGAAAAACAGCCATTGCCCGCATGCTCAATGACCGAGGGATACCAAACCCTACGGAATATAAACGGCTTCATGGTTTACTCTATAAGCAGCCTACAGGAAAAAATAGTACCTTATGGAAATATTCGGCTATTTCCCATATGCTGATAAATGAAATATACATTGGAAATATGGTTCAAGGAAAATACGGCAGTGTATCATATAAGACAAAACAAAATAAGCCCCGACCAAAAGACGAATGGTACAGAGTAGAGGGGACACACGAACCAATTATTGACCGTGAACTTTGGGATAGAGTACAGTCTATGATATCTGAAAAGGCAAAACCATTTACAGTAGGAACCATAGGATTGTTTGCCAGAAAAGCACGCTGCATGTACTGCGGGTATACAATGCGTTCCTCCAAAACAGCTGATGGAAGGCATTATTTACAGTGCTCCAACCGTCACGCTGCAAAGGACGCCTGCACAGGCTCTTTTATTTCTGTCAAAAGGCTGGAGCAGGCAGTTATCACTGAATTGAATCAATTATCACAGGAATATCTCGACATGGATCAGTTGGAACAAAATGTGGAATTTTGCTCCAATATAAGAGAAAAAAAGACTTCTTTAGAAACGCAGCTTGCTTCCTATCAAAAAAGGATAGACGAAAATACAACGATAATCCGAGAACTTTATCTTGATAAGGCAAAAGGAGTTCTCTCAGAACGTGAATTTCTTGATCTATCAAAGGACTTTACAAATGACAGAGAAAGGCTGGAAGGATTGATAGGGGAAACACAGAAACAGCTTAGAGTAATTGAAAAAAAAATCCGAACAGGCGATGACCATCGACAGTTACTTAAACAGTATACAAATCCTGAATATTTAGATAGGGAAATCGTTGAAACTATGATCAATTTTATACTGGTCGGAAAACGGATTCCTGGAACAAAAAATATTCCGATCGAAATACACTGGAATTTCTAGACTCTTTGTTGTTCTTACGCAGTCGTACCATCTGCTGCCAGATCCTCAAACAGATCCGTGATGGGATCGCCCTTGGACTGGAACTCACAGGCATTGAAGGGGACGCCGCCTGCCGCCTGGGGCCAGATCCCGGCAGTATGGTCGATATAATAGGGCGCAAAGCCCTGGGCCTCCAGCTCCTCGGCCGAAAGGTTCCTCGTAAGCTGGTGGACAATGGCCGCGATCATTTCCAGATGAGCCAGCTCCTCGGTGCCGATGTCCGTAAGAACTGCCTTCTGCTCTCCATATGGCATGGCGTACCGCTGGGAAAGGTAGCGCATGGACGCCCCCATCTCACCGTCCGGGCCGCCATACTGCAAAAACTTATGATATTTTTAGCCCCTAAAATGTCCTTCAAAAGTACCCTTGCCAGCGTTCCGGAGACAAAAAAAGCAAACCATGTATCTTGCAATCATGATTGGCATATGCTATAATGCCGATAGGCAAACGAAATATTTATTTCCACTGGAACATGAAAATCCCCAGAGCGGCATCTCTGGGGATTTTCTATTCCTAATTTTTAAACGGGAAGGCTTAGACCCGTAGGCTGGTTACCGGCTATTTATCGCTGTCCAACCATTTGATGATGTAATGGCAGGTCACATCAGCCATGACGGCGACAAGAAACGAAATAAAAATTTCCACATGGAACACCCCCTCTCCTTACCGGTATAGGGGCGGTAACACGCCTATTATACTACACACTTCCAGACATTTCTACATTTTTATACGATTGTCAGTGCTCCCCTCTCATTGCACCGGCACCGGATCTCCCCCTGCAGCATGGCTCCATCGGCCCCAAAGGCAAATACCTCGTCGCCAATCTGCATGAGCCTGCCTGTGACCATTGCACCATCAGAGCCAAGGTAATACCACTTGCCAGCCTTATCCTGCTTCCATGCGTTGGCGACCATAGCTCCGGCGCCGTCAAACCAGTACCACCGGCCATCGGGATCCCGGTGCCAATCGTTACGGACCGGCTCACCCGTGTCGCCGTGGTAGTATCTCCAGACCCCTGCCTCCTGGATCCAGCCGGATTTTTTTGCAGGCTCCACCAGGCTCCAGTCCGGGATCCCGTATCCCAGGATCTGGCCGTAGTCTTTGCGGTAGGACTTCCGGCAGACCCCGCCGCCATTAGGGATCACACCGGATGCGCCGGACGTGTTGCCCTCGATGGTCTTGACCCGTGAGGATGTTACCTCCGTTACAATTCCGGTATGGTGCGACCGCTGGCCGTTGGTAAAAAAGATAACGGCTCCAGGCTCCGGGGTCCGGCTCCACCGGCCGGCTTTTTTTAATTGTGCCACCCCGGTCGGGCAGTAGTGGTACAAATCACCGCCCAGGAGCCGCCTGGCGGCCTCCAGGCCAAACGCCTGGACAAATACCTCAGACACAAACATGGCGCACCAGGGCTGGCCCTGGAGGCTCTGACCGGTATGTAATTTGTAGTCCCGGGCAAAGCATGTATAGTTTTTATTCCCGGCGTTGGCCGTAAAATTATCCAGGTCCCGGTTACTCTTTTTCTCCAGATAGCCATTCCAGGATAATGCCTGCTCGATCAGCTTTGTAATTTCTTTTCCCATGATTTTCCTCCAATCAAAAAAGGCCCAGGGGATAATCCTAGGCCAAATCTGTTGCGACGTCGCAATAAACATCCGGCTTAACCCCGCCGGCCAGGAGATACCGGATCACCTCCTTAAGACTTGTCCATGGGCCTTTTCTGGTAGCCTGTCCGGTCCCAGATCTCTTTGAGCCGTTCCCATCCATCCATAGCCACCAGCGCCACGATAAAGGCCCCGATCATACACGCAAAGACCATATACCAGGTGATCTCACGATCCATCCACGCCATCAGCGCCACAAAGGTCACCGGGCACAGCACCAGGGACAGCACGATCACCACCGCTGACGTGGGGAGCTTATCTAAGCCCGGCCAGGATTTGACCACCTGGGTAATTGTAGACACCGCAAAGGCCATCACGCCGATGGCCACCAAAAGATACGATATGTACTGCATGATTCCGCTAAAATCCATTCTATTTTTCCCCTTTCATTATCTGATATACTGCACGGCCAGCATTGCAAGCCCTGTGATCACAGCACCGGCCAGGATCCCCACGGCCGTGTCCAGGACCTTGTCCGACATCCGCTGCCATCTCCTTGCCGGCTGCTGCTCCAGGGCCTCCAGACGGCCGTCAAACCGCTCCAGCCGTGATCCCTGGTCCTTAAGCTCTGATAACA
This sequence comes from uncultured bacterium, assembly GCA_905215775.1. Classification (GTDB taxonomy): domain Bacteria; phylum Bacillota; class Clostridia; order Lachnospirales; family Lachnospiraceae; genus Alitiscatomonas. The sequence goes on along the minus strand of CAJMRM010000035.1, from coordinate 29,188 downwards.
TCTGCCGCATGTCCTGGGCCAGGGCATGGACGGAGATCGTAAGGTCCTGGATCGCCTTTACAGACTGCTCCAGGTCATCGATCCGGTGATTTTGTCGGTTGTCCTCGTCCCGGAGCCTGGCAAGCTCCGCTTTTACAGCCTCATCCATTGGTATCACCTCCATTCTTTCCAGAGAGCTTCTGTCCCGGATATTCCAGGCTCCCAGACATTATTGTCAACAAGGGATTCCCAGGTCTTTCCTCCATGGGCAACGCGGTCGCCTTTGGCATATCCATTGGTGCTTTCCGGCTGTTTCCACTCCGGGATCACCCCGGGATCCGGAATTAAAATCTCCGCAAACAGCGCGGGGGATGCATCCGGTGTCCAGTCATCCTGGGATGTGTGGTCCTGTAACACCTTGTAAAGGACACCGGTATACCGGAGCCTTGTGCCGGTCTTATAGGCCGTACCGTTCCCATCCCATTCCGGGTACAGGCCAGGAACCTGTACCGCCTGGTCATCCGTGAAGGTTTCTGCGATGAAAGAGCACGCCACGGTCATAGGCACCACACTGCCTGTCACCAGATGATTTATGCTCTCTGAAAGCGCATCAATCTTTCCAGATATCTGTTCCACCTCCGTTTTCGGCAGTTCCTCGTATCTTGCCTTCGGGATGCTCCCGGAAAAATCAATCCCATATACGCTGCGACCTTCCGGGACATCCGCGACCATCCCCGATAATCCGGTAGGGAGGATGTCCTCGCCATAGGCGACATTCCAGATTCGTCCTGTTGCGTCGTAAATAATTAATGCTTTCATTCCAGTCTCCTTTCTTTTTTCAATGGATTGCTTTATCGACCATTTTCTATTCCAGCCATATTTTATATATTCTGATACCATTGCCACTGAGAGCGTACTGATCGTATCCCGTCCAGCTAAACCGTATATCCTGGATAGCGACTCCAGATCCTGCCATTTGTATAGCAATCCTCTTATTTCCTACAACGGCCTTGTTCGTATCGTGAAATGAAACTTGCTTAGGAAAGCTGTCTTCTTCACATTTGTATGTATAACTAGCATTCAGAAATGGGTAATTGGATTTTGCATATAAAATATATAAATCAAACCACATTTTTGAATATCCGGAATCAATTACTGGGGTTTTAAACTTATATATCGAATCAGATCCGGATCCAGGCATACCAGGATTTTCTACATAAGTTGGATAGAAAGTAGCAATCTCATAACTATCGTACATACCATATGGATTATAGCCATTATCATATAATATCTTTCCCTTTGTTGTAGCCGCTACATTATAGCTGGATCCCCACCCCAAAGCGTCACAGTACGACGTACATGTAAAGTAATAGGTGGTTCCCATATTAAGTCCGCCTATATCCACATAGTTGCTCCCTCCGGCCTGGTTCGGATTATTGCCAGCTCCTGTGTATTTTCTCGTTCCGCCGCCCGTCCCCGGATTTCCGGATGTACTCATCTGGATAAATACTCCCTGCCACGGCCCCCTGGCCGGATTCTTCCAGCTGATCCGGACCGAAGTTGCGGAGAGAGCGGCTGCACTAAAAGAAATCGCAGATTGTACAGCGAGAGTACCTGTCAGCTTACTACCATTGACCCACGCAGTTTTCCCAGACAGGATATGCCCCGCTGCCGCATCGGCAGAGGTCTGCGACGCCAGGCTGTTGGCTGTCACCTTCCCCCCGCCGTTATGGTACCCGGCTGGTATCGTATAACTCCCTCCAGCGTTTAAGGAAGCCGTTTTCGCTCCCTGGTTGGCCATCGTCCCGGTGCGTTTCGCGCCGTCCTTCCAGTAGGTCCTGCCGGACAGGACATCCCCGTCTGCTGCCGTGGCCCCACCCGTCTGCGACGCCAGGCTTTTTGCCGTTACCTTTCCCCCGCCGTTATGGTACCCCTCCGGAACTGTATAGCTCCCGCCTGCTGCCAGCTCCTGGGCCACAGCCCCGCGGTTCGGCATAGTCCCGGTCCGTCTCGTTTTCGGGTCCTTATTGTAATAGGTTTTCCCGGTCAGAACATGGGAATCCGCCGCATCTCCGATCAGCTCCAGCGTTCCCTCCACAGGCTCATCGTTGCTGTCGCTTGTAACCGCTGTCTTCCCTTTTAATACATCTCCTCTGGCGGCAGTCAGCTCGTCCGATGCCGCTCCGCCGCCGCCTCCTGCATTGGTATATACCGCCATACTACACACCTCCTTTCAGATTCTGGATCAGGATCTCATCCACGGCCAGGTCCCCTGCAGGGACTTTTTTTGCCACCAGTATCAGCTTTCCAGCTTCCGTCCTCCCCCGTATATTGGCCTTCTGGGCCGCCGGGACAGAATCAAACGCATACCCGATATGCACAATGCTGTCGACCTGGATCGCCGCATTTTCGATGGTATAGGTCAGATCCTTCCAGCCGGAGGCCAGAATCGTAATACCGGTTATCAGACTTCCGGCTGCCTTTTCTGCTGTCCTCCGGTTAAACACAGTATTATTAAACAGCTGCTCGATCACCAGTCCCATGGCATCTCCATCTGCGACCGTTTCTCTATCCCATTTTGGGACCTCCTCCGTAAATACTGGAGGATCCTTTCTCTCACAATTTGCCATATGCACGCCTCCTTAAAAAACCTCGTCCATATCGAAAATCAGCGGGATATCCTCATCCTTCCCTTTTCTGAGAAAAGTGCGGTAAGCGATCAGATCTCCGTCTGAATCGTAAAGCCCCATCTCAGAAATTTCCTTACCTGTAAGTTCTCCCTTGTCCAGGATCCCGCTGTACCGGCATGTCGTCTCATCCTCAACCGGATACATATGGCCGGAAATATTCTTTTTTAACAGCTCGTTATATAACGATATTTCGTTTCCTGTCGTTGCCTTTGGTACTCCATCCTCCGTAACGCCCCTGTCTCCCCATGCGATCTGTGTGATCGGAGGCAGGGTAATATCCCCGGCATGTGCCTTACACAGTTTCTTCCTTCCAATAACCGTAATAATTCCCTTTGAATCTGCCATATGTTATCTCCTTCCTTCATCACAAAACCGTTCTTCCGCCATTCAGCTTCCGGCTTCCATCTAACTTCCAGGTCCCGTCCAGTATATTGACCGTCATAACCTCCAGCTTCCCCACGGATATTTCCTGTACGGCCTTTCCCTGGATCCTGGCACATGTCTTCAGCTCCACTGGTTCCGGGATCCGGGATTCAAGCAATACCACCGTTTCCGCCCCGGCCCGGACAGTCCCGATGGCCATTCCCTCAAAACAAACGGTCTGGCCATATCGGACCGGCTCTGGAATCTGAATCAGAACGGTCCCGCGGACCGGGTACAGGTCCACGAAATGGTCTGCCCGGTATCCGTTCAGCTTCCGGCTCCCATCCAGATCCCATGTCCTGTCCAGATACAGCACCTCCAGGTTCTGCCTGGGCCAGAAGGTCATCTGCAGCGTTACTGCATTCTGATAACAGACGCAGACCTGATACCAGGACTGGATAACCCAGGCAAAATACTCCAGCCATGACCGGACGTTTTTATAAGCCAGGATCTGCTGCTTTACCTCCTCCCCATAGCCCAGAGGGATCTCATGGCTTTCTGCATACACATAGGCCCGGAAATAATACGGCTTACCGCCGTAGGAAAACCACTCCTCCGTTTTCCCTCCATCAAACACAGTACCCAGATACTCCCGGATCACGGACGGGGTCCCTGCCTGCATATACCATGGAATAGTCTGCCGGATCAGCTCCCTTTTTGTATCCTGCGGAAGATCTTCCCTGTAATACTGGGTTTTTAATTCCACCGCAAGCAGATCCAGGATCTCATCCGGAAGCATATCTATGGATGCATGTCCGGAAACCCTGCCTGTATACGGAAGCATTCTGTGAAATGCATTTCCCATAGCAGTACTGAAGGCTCTGGTTTCTTCTGCCTTCAGACTGTCCGGGATCAGATCCCATGGAAACGTGCTCCATATATCACTCATCCTGCACCCCTCCGTATGCCAGATTCACCCCGGATGCGACCGCAACGCTGGCCCCTTCCATCTTCTGGAATCCCGGGGATTTCAGATCCACCCACTTAGCTCCTGCGGCAACCAGTCCATAGATCAGCCTAGAGGGATTGATATCCCTGGCGATGGCGCTTTTCTGCCAGCGGATAAATTCATCCCGCGCCGCCTCCACCTGTTTCTGGATCACTGCCGCCATCTCCTGCCGGTCCCGGCTGATGTAGTATGTGCCTTCAATGGTGTATTCTACCGTCTGCGGTGCCTTTACCACCACATGATCCGTCAGGGGCCGCCTTGTCTCATCATCCAGAAAGTCCTGAAGACCGGAAATAAATTCCTCTCCAGGCAGCTCCCCGTCCTCCAAAAGGACATATATGTCCACCTCCCCTGGTGATTCTGACGTGACAAAACAGTCTTGTACCAGCTGGCTGTAAGATCTGACCCAGAATCTGTACGCACCTTCCGGTCCCGCCACCGAATATCCCTGGGGTGCCAGGTATACACGCTCCGCCAGGGCATCATCGTCCTCCCGGTCTGTTCCTCCGGCTGTTTCCGTCAGATTTTCGATCCGGTCCACATAATTGACCGGATCCACCAGCACATTGATCTCGCCGGGAAGATATCCGTTCCCAGCAGTGCCGGTGCTTAAGCACACCGCCGGAACGTCCACAGTCTCCTCTCCCACCGGTATCTCCGCGTACAGGGTCGTGGCAAAGAACAGGTCGCCCGCCCTGGCCCGGGTCCCCTTTGGAATACCGATCACCTCTTTCTGGGCCTTTGAGAGCGTAAACCGGAACGTCGTGGACGCTGGCTGCGGCTCCAGTCTCCGGATTCTTTTAAGGCTTGCCAGCTGGTCCAGATATTCTCCTGTACTGTACTTTAAAAGCCCCATCTTCCCACTATGGTCCACATATTGATATCCCTGATAGATCATCATTGCACAGGTATACAAAAGCATCCGCATGGGATCCGCTTTTCCCAGCACAGCATCTTTTCCGGTTTCTTCCCTGTATGCGTTCTGGTAATCCTGTATCACCGATGCCAGAAAGTCAGAAAAACCCAGATGGTCAATAAAGCTGACTTCTGGATAACTCTCCAGCTCCGTTCTGATTCCGTCCACGGTCCGTCCCCTCCTTTCTGTGACAGAAAATCCGGGGCTTCACTCCTCCCGGCTCCCGGATGAAATCGATCCTGTCGATCTCCAGCTCCGGAAGATACTTTTCTGTTTTTATCTCCACCTCCATCCGGAACATGACCTCGGCAGCCTCCGGCGGCCCATCCAGACACGACCAGTCAATTCCAAGATCCCTGTCCACAGGCTGGCTGCCGGCCCTGGTGGCCAGAAGGACCCGGAAATCCCTCTGGAGCCTCTCATCCTCCTGGAGATCTCCCTGGAATAAAATTTCATAATTCATGTGATAACCTCCGCCACGTACTCCTTAAGAGTCAGTGATGTTTCCGCCTGGACAAGTTCCCCATGTGCATATACCCGGTTCCAGGCCTCGCTGCTCTTTGTAAGCACCCACTGGTTCTGTCCGATCCTTCTGGGACCTATAAGAAGAACAGCCGGAGTCCCCGATTCCACCATACGGGCCATCAGCTCCAGGAGCTGCCGGGGTTTCACGCCCAGAGCCGCATTCAGAGTTACATTTAATGTCACTTCCTGGAGCTCCGGCCCCAGAAATACAGACACCGCCTTTCTCCCCAGTACGTCATACTGGGACCATTTCCCGGACACGCTCCGCTGGAGCTTTGAAAAATTCAGCACCTGCCTGTCGCTGACCTGGAAAAGGATTCCTCCCAGCATTCCTATAACAGCCATTCCACCACTCCTTTACAGCGCATCTACCTTCCGTTTCATTTCCAGGATCTCTGCCACGGAAATCTGTCCGGCTACGCAGCCAAATGCCAGATCCGGAGACTCCAGTAAAAGAGTCCCGGCAGCTAACCTAAGAAAGGATCTTCCATCCCTGGAAAATCCCTTCCGGAACACATCCGTTCCGGAAACAGGAAGCTCCTCATCATTCCAGAAGCCCCCCATCACAATTCCCATGGAACTGTCATTGCTGAGATGAAGGACAAGGACCATGTCGTTGACCTCCGGCATCTGATACTCGTTCCCCATCTTAAAAAACGGCAGCTCCGGCGTCACCTCCCGGTCCCGGTCCGGATACGTGACCCGTACCATTCCCGTATCCTGGTTCACACTGGAAACAAGCCCGACCCTTACAGTATCATCGTTCATGCATTTTCTCCTTCCTGGATCTTAAAAAGCGTCAGATTCATCATATACTGGCTGCTGCTCATGGAATGGGTTGCCTTATTGACCAGGTATTTTCCATCCGGTTTTCCGAATCCGGAAACCATCAGCACACTGCCCGAAACATATTTAAGATCCGGCATCATCCGTACCGTCATGACCGTTCCCTTCCGGTTGGCCATCCGCATGGCCGCCAGTCCCAGCCGTTCTGCATCCGCCTCACTCTCCGCCTTTTCGTTGGAGTAGTACAGCCGCTCTTCGCTCCCCACGGTAATCTCCACGGTTTTTCTTTTTTTAGGGGGCGTATAGCTGATCCTGGCTCCGGTATAGGTCCCGTGAACCGTACTTTTATACGTCCATGAAAGCCCCGGAGTCTGCGGCGTGATGATTCCTGACGGCTCCCTTTTTTCATAATTTTCATAAGAAAACACAATCAGACGCCGGTTATAGATCTTTAAGATCAGTCCGTATCGGCTGCACAGCTCCTTTAAAAATTCACTGTCCGGCCTCTTATTCTGCTCCATCCGTTTTATAGTGATCTCATCGGCATCATACACACATTCCAGACCATACCGGGAAGCAATCTCCCCCGCTACCTGGCAGATCGTCACCGATTCCCAGGTCTGTGACCGCTTCGTCTCCGTAAAAGCTGTATCCGCCGGTGCAGAGACTGCCTCCAGCTGGAGCTTCCCTGGATATCCGGACAGGGAGAACGTATCCAGGAGCAGTTCTCCACAATTTAATTCCGGGATCCGGTCTTTTCCCCAATTTTCCAGACAGATCACGGGATCAATGCGGTCTCCGGTCCTGGGAGTCCAGACGCCGGCCCATCTCCCCCGGTCGTCTTTTAGTGTAATGGAAGCGGAATCGGATTCTTCCAGGGCGTCTGAGTACGAAAAATCCAGAAGATCCGCTGTGATCTCGTCTGCTGCATCCGCCCCGTTATAGGTAAGGCGGATCCCGAATTTTCTGGGCCTCATTTCCATTACTTACCTCCTCCAGGGCGGCAGATCCATGGACCCTGATCCTGGCTTCTCCGGAACCAGAAGCTCCACTCCGGCCGGGAATATGAGATATTCCAGGCACTCCGGGTTTCCTTCCATCAGAAGGTCCAGATACCGCTCATCCCCGTAAAATCTCCTGGCGATCCTGTCCCAGGTATCTCCCTGGATAGTTCTGTATTTTTCCATAAGTTCTTAAAATGCCACCCGCCTTTTCTCAAACAGGAATCGGTCGATATGTTCCAGAAACTCCTCATAGCTGCTCCGGTTGGCTGCCTCCACATCTTCCTTCTTTACATCTCCATAAAAATTCTGGACCGGTGCGAATGCGGCCATCAGCCCTCCGGCAATGCCCTGGGGCCCCGTTTCCAGAGCGGCCGCTGGTCCAGCCGTAATCTCCCGGTAGTAATTCCCATAGCTGTTCCCCTGGCTTTCCTGGTACACTCCCAGAAGCTTCCCGGCCTGGGCCCACAGCCCCCGGGCATGATCTGTATCCTCGATAGGGATGGCCATCTCCGGCCCCTCCTCTGCAAAGTAAGACAGAGTCGGCTGCTCGATCAGTCCACCGCGGGCATGATGGGCAATGGCCCTGGCATTCAGTACTGTCCTCTCCAGGGATGCAGCCGCAGGCCGACTTCCGGATGCGCCCAGATCCACATTTATCTTTCCATCAATGTTCATTCCGCGGATCATCCGGTTGGTATAGTCTTCCATCTGCTTTACAGCATCCGTAATCTTCGCCTGGTTTTCCGGATCCTGGATCCCCCTCGCCACCGCCTCCGGAACCTTTCCGCCCTGTTCTGCGCTGGCTCTTACGATCTCTGCCGCCTCCGGGCTGGCTGCCACATGATCCGCTGTCACCTCCATGATCGCATCCACATTCCCGGCGATCAGCCCCAGATCCGCACTTTCTGATATGGCCTCAGTCAGAGCCGCCGGGATTTCCATGCCGCTTTCCGCCAGGGTGTTTTTCAATTCATTCAGCTGATTTACACTTTCATACAGAGGTTCATAAAGTTCCTTCAGCGCAGACAGCGTTGTTGGATCGATTCCGGAATACTGCCATACATCCTGCATCCGGAGGGCGTATGTTCCCCATTCTGTCTCTGGTGATGCACCATTCTGGATTGCTGCCAGTGTTTCATTTAACAGCTCTCCAGTCCTCTGCTCCAGTTCCGGCCCCACAGCTGCCAGCTCCTCGGCATAATGCCTTTTGATGGTCTCCACCTGGTAGCTGACTGCCTTTGCCTGCACCTCCGCCAGCTGGGTCTGGTACTGGCCAGACAGATACTCATGCTGAAGATCATATTCATCCTGGCTGATGCTCCCGGAATTCAACTGGGCATTCAGCCCGGCATAGCCATAGGTCAGGGATTCCTTCAGCTTTTTCTCCGACACCTCCACCTGATCCATCATCTCCGCCTGGAGATTCTGGAAAGATTCCGCATCCAGGTTTCCGGCATAGCCCTCCGTAATCACCTGCATATTGGCGTCAAACTCACTGACTGCCAGGGCGCTGGTGATCCGGCTCATTTTCTGCTGCAGCTCCTGGATCGCCCTCGCCTCATCGATGTCCAGCATCCCGTCCTCGAAGGCGTCCCCGACCACCTGGCCCAGCTCGTCTCCCAGCCTGGTCAGCTCCTCATACTGATCCGTATAAAACCTCGAAAACTGCTCCTTTAAGGCTGTCCCGGTCTCATCCTCACCCGCAAGCCCCTCCAGGTTTAACTGCATGGCATACTGAATCTCCAGCACCTGTTCCCTTGAGCCGTTAATAAAAGACTCCACATTATCCAGATAGCTCTGCCGGTCATCCTCAGAAAGCTCCAGTCCCACAGACACCTTCCAGTTCATCTTTTCCAGGGTATCCACGTTGTCCTGTAAGGATTTCTTTAAGGTATCCACCCCGTCAAAGGCCTTCATGGCCTCCCCCATCTTTTCCAGGGACTTCGTTTTTACCATCTCCTGGGATATCTGCCGGAGGTCCTTTATGGACAGGCTGATGTCCCCGAAATGATCTGCCAGGTTCTGCTTCTTCAGACGCTGGTCTGCCGTCTTCACTGCGGCGGCGATCCCCACGATCCCGCCCGCGGCAAGTCCGGCGGCTGCCACCGGCCATGCGCCCAGCACACCGGACACAGACATTAGAAGCTTCGGCAGCGCACTGGCGGCCTTTACTGCCTTAAACGCTGCCATGGAAGAAGTGATCCCGGCCAGGGTCCCAGTGATCACCTGGGGATGGTCTGCCATCCACTTCCCCGCCTCCACCAGAGGATTAAAGGCCCCTGCAGCGCTCTCGCCGAACTCCTTCAGCTCTCTGCGGGCCGTGGGGGCCATCCGTACCAGGTCCTCCAGGAACTGGCTCTCTGTAAAGGCATTGACCCCTTCCGTGAGACCCTGGACTGCCTCCCTGGCTGGATCCACCAGCCCCTCGTACATGGCGATCCCGGCGCCCTCGGCAGCGCTCTTTAATAACGTCACATCCCCAGCAAGATTATCGATCCGGATCTCTGCCATCCTCTGTGCCGCTCCGGAAGAATTATTGATCGCCTCCGTCAGCTTCTGGTAGTCCGCATCGCTGGCATTCACGATTGCCAGAAGACCGGACATAGCCTCCTGGCCGCCCAGCATGGCCGCATAGCTGGCCTTCTGGTCTGCCGTTAATTTCTGCATCCCGGTGCGCATCTGGTCCACAACCTCAGCCCAGGACTTCATGGAGCCGTCTGCATTGGTGATCTCGATTCCCAGGTCTTCCATGGCTGCTCCGGATTCCGCCGTGGGCTTTGCAAGCCTTGTGATGGTACTCCGGAGAGCAGTACCGGACTGGGATCCCTTGATCCCCGCATTGGCCATGAGTCCGATGCTGACGGCCATGTCCTGAATGCTGTATCCCATGGCTCCGGCTGCCGGAGCCACATACTTGAAGGTTTCACCCATCAGGGACACATTGGTATTGGAACTGCTGCTGGCCTGAGCCAGGACGTCTGAAAACATGGCGGAATCCTGTGCGGCCAGCCCGAAGGCTGTCAGGGCGTCGGTCACGATATCCGAAGTGGATGCCAGATCCTCGCCGGATGCAGCCGCCAGGTTCATGATCCCTGGAAGGCCCGCGACCATTTCCTTTGCCTTCCAGCCGGCCATGGCCATGTACTCCTCTGCCTGTCCGGCCTCAGTGGCGGAAAACTGCGTCGTTCGGCCCATTTCCTGGGCCGCCGCGTTTAACATGTCCATTTCTGACCGGGAGGCCTGGGAAATCGCCTGCACGGTACTCATCTGTTTTTCAAACGAACCGCCATATCCAAAGGATACTGCCACAGCTGCGCCGATTCCCGCAGCTGCAGCCTTCGCCGATTTTACCATTCCGCTGAAAGTCAGATCTGCCGCCCTGTCTAACGCCTTAAGGCCTCTGGTATCGATCTTTGAGAATGCCCGTTCCATATCCCGGCCGGACGCATACATCTTCCGTCTGAGCCGTTCCATATCCCCCTGGGCGCTGTCCACCGCTCCCTTTAAAGACCGGTTCGTCTTTCCAGAGATCTCGATCCCCAACTGGTACTGTCCCTTTTTAGACGCCATACTTTCACCCCTTTCCTGCCCGCCGGATCTCCTTCATCACTTCCACCGCATCCCCGGTAAACCGGTTCAGCTCCCCAAGCGGCAGGCCATAATAAAAATCAAGACCTGTATTTGTGAACCTTGCCACATAAATACAGGTCTTTCTGGCCTCCCGGATATCCGCTGTCCCCCGGATGCCTACATGTAGAAAAAACGGTAGGTCATATTCTTTAAACGTACCGCATCCCTGGCCCGGAGCTGGTCCAGGGCCTCCACCGGAAGTCCGGCCACACGGGCGGCCGCACACTGGGCAAACCGGAGATCTGACTCCTGCATGATCACACTGCCTCCGCCGAAGGCCTCATACGCCGCATAGATCTCCGTCAGATCCTTTAATGTCAGCGTCTCATAGCCGGAAAGATCCAGTTCTGTGATCTCCTTCCCATCATACCGGACCGGCTCGCTTAATTTCAGCTTCAGAATTTCTTTTCTGCTCATGCTTCCTCCTCCTAACACATATCCCGGACTTCCGCCAGAACGTCATTCCCGTTGATGATGCATACATCGTTCAGCTTGTCGATCTCCAGGAATGTATCTCCGTCATACTCAATCTTATAATAAGTCATATTGGCTGCAATGCTGCCGGACATTTTGGCTCCGGCCTTTAAGGTCCCCGGTGTATACTCCTTTGTAAATCCCCGGATCACCACCTTCAAGTCCTGGAATGTCATTCTTCCGGAACCCTGGTCCATGGCCTGTACTGCACCGCGCAGGGTAAGATCCAGAGGCTCTGTCGGATCCAGCATCCTGGCCATATCCTGGCTGATACAGGTAAACGGAATGGAAATCTCCATGTTTTCAGTAAGACCGGTCACGGCAATATCCATAGTTCCTCCCACACCGGCCCCTTCCAGGGTCTCCGTCAGGAACTTCACCGCCGGAAGCTCCACCTCTCCAGTATGGCCGAATAGTCTGTTTTTGCGCAGATAAATATTAAACCGGTTGATCACACTGGGCATATATCCTTTGCTCATCCTTATGCCTCCTCTCCCAGAATCGATGCCTGTAACGTCTTCACATCAAACTCCGTTGTTGCCTCAATATACTCCAGCGGCGTAAACGGGGCAATAAAGAAGCGGACCTTCAGCTTTCCGTTTAACAGATCGTTGGATGTGTTGTCCTGGGCTCTGTATTCTGCCCGCAGACCGGCACACATCCCCCTGGATACCAGACTGTTGCCCCAGATGTTAAAGCTGTTGACGATATCGTCGATCTTGTTTTTGTTCATCGGCTCGTCCAGCTCAGACAGGTAATTGAGGATGAAATAATTGGCCACATAGGTGAACATACGGCGACAGGCGATCCACCGCTCCTTCATATCCGTGACCTCCGGATAACAGGCACAGTTATTTCCCCAGCTCTTCAGACCGGAATCATGGATCACGGTCACGATCCCATCACCGTTTAAGTAAGCCGCCTGGATCTGGTCCAGGGTCACCTCTGTCATTTTTCCGTCATCCAGGACCGCTGCCTCGATATTTAACAGCTTATTGGACGGATACAGATACGGAACATCTCCGTTGGTGGCCGTAATATAGCTGGCCATTGCCGCATATACAGCCGAATACGGCATTACCTTTCCATCCACACGGACCGCAGGCCAGAGAACAATGGCGCTTTCCCCGGTATATCCGTCCTTGTCCTTCAGCGCCTTGCATTCGGTGTACTTTTTCGCCTTTTTTGTATCCAGGTCCAGAACACATTCACACCGGAACACGCCGTTAACGCCGCGGCATTTCTCCTGGAGCGCAGCCGCCACATTTGCCCTGGTGCTCCAGCCTGGAGCCAGAAGAAGCGCCCCCACAATGCCATAAAGCGGATAGATCGTCCGGATCACCTCCAGGCCGCTCTCCTTTCCGGCTTCCTCGTCGTATGCGCCAATGATATCTTCCTCCGTCACAGCCTCCGGATCCAGGCTATCGCATTCTACTGAAACGTTTGTCTCTTCATAGGCTGTTCCAGAGGAAAGGAACACCGCCTTTAACCTGTCCTGGTCGTCATACTTTAAAATATAGTCCTTATCCGTCTCATACCCAGTCTACGGCGAATCCTTTTTCTTAATGACCACACTGCCTTTTAAAACATAGGACGGTTCCAGGGTAATCTGGTGGTCTGTCACCGGATACTCCTTTAAGTCATTGGTCTTCTTATGTTTTGCCGGATCCAGCACGTTAATAAAGATCACCGGATATACGTTGGTCAGACCAAAGCTGGCCTTCATGCTGGCACACAAGGAAAATTTTTCCCATTCGTCGCTGTATCCCAGATACTTTTCCGCCTCGTCCATAGAAGAAACCCGGACTGCGCGGTTCACAGCGCTGTCCGGATCATCTACCTTAAACACCGGAGCTGTCCCGACTACTACCTGGACGCCAAACCGGGTCGCCAATGGATCCTCATATCTGGTCGCCAGCTCTGTTACCTCAATTCCATGCTTATACATGTGCACTCTCCTATCTTTCAAGAATTTTTACTGCCTCTTCATAAACCCCGCGCAGCCGGCTCCCCGGCTCCGCCAGTTCTTTCCTGGCTCTGGCCAGTCCGTCCACCGACACAAACAATTCCAGGAAAACCGGATGCAGCGCCGCCAGGGCCGCTGCCTTTGGCGGCAGCCCGTTCTTATAGGATGTTCCGGACTGGATGATCCCGTGGACAGACGGCCCCAGGTACATAACGATTCCCCTGGCCGTACTGGATCCGCCAGTACGCTCTGCCTTTCCTCCATCACCCTTTGTTCGCAAATTCAGTCACCTCCTCCTCGACAATTTCTGGAATATTCCAGTTTGTTTTCAGACATCCGAAAAAATATGGATAAGAAAAATCCTCATCCTCTTCAATCACCAGTTTCATTTCCCGCTCACACCAGAACGGACCCGCAATGCAGTTCTGCCGTAAGGACATCGCAATTTTCTCCAGAACAGAAAAAAGAACAAAATATCCGGCCATACTCCGGTCACTCTCCCGGATCCCTACCAGGATATACGTCTCTGTCCGGCTATCCTCCTCTTTAATATCCACATCCGTGGTCCGGATCTTAAAGTACGGGAAAACCGCGTCCTCCTCATCCTCCTGGTAATCCAGGATCGGGATATCATGGGAATAACCCCGGATCCTTTTATCCGCAAAACAGGCCATCCGGTTCAGTTCCTCCTCCAGCCGTTCTATGATCGCTTCATGGAGCGCGTTGACTGTCATTTCTTACCTCCCTGGCTTATGGCCTTCTCCATCTCGTTTAAAAGCATCCTTCCCACATCCCCGTACATCTCCAGGAACGTCACCTCTGACATCTTGGACGCGCTGGGGCCGAACAGCTCCTTAACGGCCGCTCTGTGATCATTTTTCCGGAGCTTCTCCAGCCGCTTCCCGGATGCCCTGGAATGGCTTCCTGGCTGCTTCATGATCCTCCCCTTCCCGATCCGCTGGAAAACAGCCACATGATCCTCCGCTCCTTCTCCGGAGTTGTGCATGGTGGTCACAAAGGCCTTCCGTCCATCCACCACCAGTTCCTTCATATCCCCGTTTTTCTTTACCACAGCCTGGGCTGCTTTCTTCTTTCCGTTTTTCTTTACCTTAAATCCCCGTCTTAATGCCGGCGGCCCGCTCTGTACCAGGATCACAGCCTTAAGATTCGGCTGGGCTGCCTTTTTTAACTTCAGGATATTTTTGGGAAATGCCCGTCGCTTCACCGTATACGTCTCCATGACCTTCTGGTACAGCTTCTTTTCTGTTTCACCGGCAACCTGGTTTAAAACCCGCTTCATTTCTGCCTTCGGATTCTGTCCCGCCGCCAGAAGGGCCGCCTCCACTTCCCTTAAGGATCCCTCATCCACTGAAACCGCAATCACGACCGCACCGCCTCCAGACTGATAGAATAGATCCCGGATTCATCCGCTGCGTCTGTAATGATATAATCCTTTCCATCCAGGGAAAGATTCCGGCCCACCGGCGGAAGCCGTCCAAACGCCTCCGCCGCCACATAAAAGAGCTTCTGCACCCGGTAATTTCCTTCCCGGTATGCAAAAGCTCCCTTTGTGATCCGCCGTTCCACCTCTTCATTGTCATCCAGAACGATCTTATACTCCTTCCCGTTGATGATATGCGTCTCCCCGAACTCCTCCGGATTTAAAAAGATTCTTGATGCATCTGCCCTCACGATATCCTTAAACCCCTTCATGATCACCCCGGAAGCTTGACGAGCACAGCCGCATCCTGCGCCGCCGCGTCTCTGACCGCATACCCCATAGGATCTGAAGATGCCTTATCAATACCATTTTCATCCGTAAATGTCACCGGATCCCCCATCACCAGGGCGACCCCGCTCTTTTTCGGGATCTCAAACACTCCTGTTACATGGATGGAACCAGTCTCCCCGGCCGGGATCGTCTGGTCCGTTTTGTTCGTATAATCCAGGCTGTCGCCTTTCTGCCAGTATGCCGCAGTTTTTGCCATAATCTTTTCTCCTTTCCTTACGCCAGTGCAATGGGGCTTTTAATTTCCACGCCCGGATTCTTCACAGCCCCACGGTAATCCAGCACCGTAATGCCCCAGTCCAGATACACATCCCACACGAAGCCCAGCTGTCCCGGGGCCTCCATCCGGCGGATGTTGGGAATATCCTGGCCGTTTAAGTAGTCCACCTGGATAAAATTGGTATCATTGGCATCGCCAACCAGGTACCACGGGATCGGGCCGGAAGGGATCAGAGCGTTTAAGGTGGCGTCCTCCACAACCTGGATCATATCCTTATACTGGTAAAGAGGATTTACCGTTCCGGATGCGCTGATAGTCGTGGAATGGAACAGCGTATACATCTGGAATTTATACCCCAGAGGAACCACCATTACAGCTGGCCGGATAATGACGGCCTGATCCACGCCATCCATTTTCTTTTTATGGCCGCCCAGCGCCAGGATCATGGACTGGACTGCCTCCTGGCTGATCTCAGTTCCCTGTGCCAGGATATTTTTATGCTCCGCCGTAAACAGCGGCTTTCCGTCATAAATCTTCTGGCTGCCGGTAAGGACCTTATATACCTGGTTGTTGATCGTAGTCCTGGATGCCCTTGCTGCCCTGGCCGGAAGTGTGGTGACAACGCCCATGTCGTCGTTGATAAACGCCTGACGGGACATGGTGAACTGACGGCCATAGGTCTTAAGCTGTCTCTGGGGCAGCTTTTCGTCCATCGGAAGCGTATGCTTTAATTCCCCGTTTTCCGGTACCTCCAGAAATTCCCCGAAGCTGCCCTGGATATAATAATTATCCGCCTTCTTAAAATCTGTAAGCGTACCCCTGGAGGTAAACTGGTCAAAGGTTACGGGCGCTGTCTTATGGCCCTCCACATAGGCCTTCCGGATGGTCTGGTCCATGATGGCCGGGAAAGAAGAAGACGGATTGTAAAATGACCTTCTCATGGTCTCCTCAAACAGCTCGTTGGCCCCCATCATATAATAATTTCTGCTGTTTTCACTATCCTCCTCCGCCAAACAGCTGGCTGCGATCATCCTTAAGGACGTACCGCGGAACTCCCTGGCACCTTCCGCAGGCTTTTCCACAGGAATATTATTCCTTAAAAGGATCCCGTCCACCATGGCAGCCCGTTTCTTGTCCCCTGCATCCGCAGTAACACGCACTGAAACAGGCGATCCATTTCTTTCCAGCTGATCCAGTACAGCCGCCCGGACCTGGTCAATACTGTCTCCCCTGGAAACAAACGGGTCCGGGTCCACTCCGAATTTCCGGCAGAGTCCCTGGATCTCGCTGATCCGCGCACGCTCCGCCAGAGCCGCCCTCTGTCCCGCCGCATCCGGATCCTCTTTCCCGGGAGCAGATGCCGGAGGTTCCTGTCCGCCTGTGGCCGCGCCACGGTTTCCGTCTCCGGCATCGATCTGTCCCTGGAGTCTGTCAAACTCCGCCTTTTCCGCTTCCGTCAGATCCCGGCCCTCGCTCCGCGCCTGGTCAGTGATCTGCCTCTGTCTTGCAATCATTTCCTGTACTATCATTCCATTCTCCTTCCCCGGATGTTCTCCGGCATCTGCTTTTATCATTATTTAAAGATTCCCGCGTCCTTCAGCTTCTGCACCAGGGCGTCATACTCGGCTTTCGTCGGCGTCTCACCGGCGGCTGTTGCCGGGGCCTGGACCTGGGTAAACGCCGGACCCGACGGCGCTTTGTAGTGCTCTGCGAGAAATTCACAGATCTGTTCCATGGATCCTGCCGGAACCTCCTGTTCCTTTTTACCCGTAAGCGCCGCAACGGCTTTCCTCATGGCCTGCTCCATATTATTCATGTTCTTCCCCTCCCTTCCGTCTGATTTTGAGTATAAAAAGAACGCCCCGTATGAAGGACGTTCTGATTACCTGTTGTTTTTATGCTGTTTTAAAAAATTACCGGCCAGCTTCTCCCACTCTCTCAGCAAGAGCTTCCTGTAATACCCTGGAGACATTCAAATGAAGCCTCTCTGCCTCCAGATTAAGCCAGTTGGGCAAAGTTACATTCCTGCGGACCATTCTGTTATCCATACGGCTCCGGTAAGCAGTAAAATCGACGTCTACCATCGTTACGATACCTGTTCGGTAATCCAGATCTTCCGTATCTTCCCCTGCTTTCTGGAACGCCTCTTCGTATGAAGAGGCTTCCGGGATTGCCTTTCCATCATCCTCCAGATCAATTCCCTTTAATCCAATGGCATCCCTCGCCATTTCAATGGCATCTGTCAGGCTGTTTCCCTCCGTATAAAGATCCAGATCCGGCACATAGACCAGAAAGTCCTTTCCTGCCTGTGTAATAAACGTTGGAAATGCCCGTTTCATTATATCTACCTCCTGTCATCCGGCAAAAGGATACAGGGGATTAATCCAATCCCCATTTTTTCAGTATCCGCTTTGCTGTGATCTCATTTATTTCTGTGTGTCGTGGAACTTGTTCCGTATCACTTCCCCTTTTATAGGTATCGTGATTTCCTCCATGCTCCTTGAAACGAAATCCCGCTTCTTCCAGCTTTTTAATCAGGTCTCTTCGTTTCATCTGTTTACCTCCTTACAATCCCATCACAAACATTTATTACCCACTAGTCAAGCAGCTAATCCACATTTATTACACATTTTCTTTAATTTCTCCGTATCCGGTTCTCGTTCACCCGAACCATCCGTTCAAAAACGTCCAGCCCAGAGCCTGTGTCTCCGTTCTCACCTGCAAAATCCCTCCCCACACCGACCGTCGGATCCGCCGGTACGGATACGATGCTGATCTCCAGTGGCGTCCATTTTTTAGCAATGTAACAGGGACCCGTAAACCGTCCGTCAGAGGATTTCTTTCCCGCCATGACCTCCTCCCAGGTATCCACGCTGTACCGGACCGAAACTCCCTTTAAGGTTCCCCCGGCCACCTTCTTCCGGATCGTTTCCGCAGCTTCATCATCGTCAAACTCCACCACGGCCATTCCCCGGTTCTCCTGATTCCAGGCCTTTTCCACCTTTCCCAGTACCCGGTCTGTGTCATGGTTAAATAAAAGGACTCCGATGGAGTTTAACCGTTCCAGATCCATGCACCCCTCCGTATGGTCCAGGATCTCGGACCCGAACCACCGGCCATACGGTTCCTCGGAAGAAAAGGACAATTCAAACCTTCTTTCATTTCCCTCGCCCTCCATGGACCGGATTCCCGCATCCATAAACCGGACCGGAAGAAAATCATTCTCTCCCTTCGGATTCTTCCGCATAGGCCTTTCCCTGATCTGCGCTCTGCCCATAACTCTCCTCCATTTCACTGCCGCCGGGATCCCGGCCGGAGATCATGGCCATAAGGTCGATTCCCCGGTCATTGGCGTAATCCCTGGCATCTGCCATTTCATCAATTACCTGTTTCCAGTCCCGGCCGTTCTCCGTACAAGACTGCTGGAATGTTTTCTGCCCCGTCTTTAATGCCACGCTGTTGGCGCTGGCCTCCTTATATGGGTCGATCCATCGTCTGGGGATCACCACCCATTCATGGGACAGATACCGTTCCAGGTTTTCCCAGAAATCTGCCGCCTGGATCACACCCTTCAGCCAGCAGGAGATCACAAACGACTCATAGATCTCATCCAGAAAATTTTCAACCAAAATCTCTCTTTCCTCTCCATACGTCAGATCATCTTCAATCATAGACTGCCTTGCTGACGCATAATTTGTTTCAGACATATCCCGGGATGTGGATTCATAAGACAGGCCATTGGAGGATGATACCATCCGCTGCAATGTCTTTATAAATGATGTGGCGTCTGTCCCCTGCCCGGCCGGGTTCAGCATCTGCGCCTCGTCTCCGGCATTCAGCTCCATGATCATTCCTGGGACCACCCGTTTTCCCGCATACGTCGCATCCGGCCCCGCCTTATGTGACCCGCGACCTGGCCCTCCAATCGAAGCAATCCGTTTGATAAAGACTGCCAGACAGGCTGCGATCTTTTCCTTCAGTGTCACCGCATGCATGAACTCGTTCATATCCTTGATCCTGGTAAGGGACGGGCTGAGATCCGAAATCTCCCGGATCTGGGATGGCCGCTTCTTGGAAAAATAAAAAACCACATCCTTAGCCTCGATGTAAACCGGCTCTGTCTGGGTGTATCCGTCAATGGAATACTGCCGGATCCAGTACCCCTCCGGCCGGTTCCACCGGTTATATTCAATTCCGCCTACAACCCGGTTCCCTTTCTTCTTTGGCGCAAGCTGGGAAATATCCAGCTCATCCACCTCTAAAATCTGGAGTTGAAGAGGAATGATTCCCTGGTTCGTATACCGCTTCACGACCAGGATCCCGCCATCCACGATCTTTCTCTGGATACACATCCGGACGATCTGGGTGAAGGACTGCTGGCCAGTCACATCACAGTTAAACCGTTTGCACCACTTTTTCCACATTTTCTCCAGTGTTTCGTTGATATCCGCATCCCCGGTTGTCACCCGTATGTGGATGCCGCTCCCAATCACATTGCGGCGGAATGCCCGGACGACCGAATTCATGGTATCTGAATTTCTTTCCAGGTCCCGCGCCCTGGCCCGGACCCGGTCCCGGTCATACCGGTCCGTCATTTCCCCAGACAGGTTCTGGATATTCCACTGGTTCTGAAGCCTTCCATCCGCCCCGGCGTCATAATTTCCTCTGTATGCCTCCAGCGTATTCCGCCATTCAGCACGCAGGGCACCCCACCGTGGACTTATGTATCCGGCAATACTGTCAATGATATTCATGGCTACCTCCTGTTATCCGGCCCGAAATCTGCGGCATATGCTCCCGCTAGTAAAGAGCCGCCTCCATCCAGCTGGGACTCCAGCCGGTTCCTCTCTGCGATCAGCGTGGCCAGATCTGCCCTGGTCAGAGACCTGGATCCGATCTTATAGCTCTGACCACCCGCCAGGATGTTGTAAATTGCCTCATTGATATTTTCTAACTGCTCTCTTGCTGTACCGTTCTGTTCTTCCATCTTATATCCATCCCTCCAGTTCATTTTCCCGGATCCACTGCTCTTCCTTCGCCTCAGAGCCAGACCGGGATTTTTTAGGAGCCTCCGACGGCTCATATTTGTCCAGATGCCAGGTCCTCGCCCCGCGGATATCCGCAGCCGCCATAGCATATACCTCCGCGTCCAGGTAATGGTTATCCTTATGGCTGCCTTTTGGAACCCACTTCTGGACGATCTTTCCATTTGCCTGACGTTCATTGATCTTGTGTTCTGCCGTGACCTGGGCAGCATACTCATCGTCAATTCCCCGGAATACCATCCAGGCACCATTTCCGTTTTTCCTGGCCATACGGGCCGCGATACGGTCCTTATATTTGGAAGTATCCACCATGACAAGCGGATGCCCCGTAGCCCTGGAACCGGCCTTATTGATGGTGCTGATCTTATAATCAGTCTCCAGCTTTTTACTCGCGCCCTTACTGGGCAACGTATACTCGGCAGTATCCACACAGAAGTCATACACCATATCCGTCTGGTCTCCGGAGTCTACCAGGACCAGGCTGGGAGCCATCTGCGTCCCATCCCGTTTCTGATAATTCAGATTCATGATCCCGTCCACCTCCCACAGGTTCACGGCCTGTCCTCTGGCAACCAGCTGGCTGGTCCAGTGTTCACCCCAGGCCCGGATCACCCAGTATACACTGGTTTCCTGGACGTCGATGCCACCAGTCAGTTCCACAGCCCAGTCCGGCACCTCAGATTCCTCATACTCCGTCTGCCGTTCTTTCACAAGATCTTCGGTTGTCTTCAGTTTCGTATCTTCCCAGGGTTCGGCCAGCCAGCTGTTGGCAAAGTTCTGGAGCATTTCCGGATCATCCTTCGATTTCAGAAACTCTTCCGCTACATCCGCCCATGTTACAAATACGCTGTACAAAGAGCTGAGCCGAAAACCCACGGTTTTCGGGTTCCCGACTCCCCGTTTTTTGACAGCCCGCCATTCCCCCTTCCGCAGCATCCGCGGCTTATCCCTGTCCAGGATCTCGCAGCCGCATTCCGGGCACACATAGGAGGATGTCTGTGCCCGTTCATAAGGAGACATGTCCTTTTCCGGATCCTTGTCGTAAAGAATATGTTTAAACTCCAGCCGGATCATGGCCTCACAGTGCGGACATGGAACAAAATACTCCCGAACCTCATCAGCGCTGTCATGAAGCTGCCAGATATAATTGGTCTTTAAGGTGGGTGTTGAACAGGCATACACCTTACTCTGGGTCTTAAACGTTTTGATTCGTTCCATGGCCAGGCTGTAAGGGGATGCCTCCTTTTTGCTGGCCCCGCCCATTTTGTCGATCTCATCAAAAAAAAGATACCGGATTGCCCTGGATGCCAGTTTTGAAGGCGACCCGGCTCCGGTAATATTAATGTTCATGGACTTAAATTTAAGCCGCAGCTCTTTCGATCTGGTTTCGCTGAATTGTTTCCGGATCTCCGGAACCAGGCGGAACGCCGGTTTCAGCGTAGCATTGGAAACAGCCTTTGCCAGGTCATCGGACGGATATACGATCAGTGCCGGTCCCGGCTCCTCACAGATAATATACCCTAGCATATTGATAAGAGCCTCTGTTCCTCCCAGCTGGGAACCTTTGCACAGATAAATTTCCCGGATCCTGGGATCATTGAATGCATCCATGATTCCCACCAGATACGGTGTGACCGCATTGGACCATTTCCCGGACAGATTGCTGCTCTCATCCAATACCCGGTAACGTTCCGCCCACTGGCTGACTGTGATCTCATCCTGGATAGCCAGGGCCTTCTTTATGGTCCGGCGGAAAAGCTGTCCCGTTTTCTTTCTGTTCCTGCTTCTCTGCGTCACCCTGGCACCCCTCCTTTATTCGCTGTCCTCTCCCTCCTCCCCTTCCAGATCATCCTCCTCCGGATCATCGTCCTCTCCGGCCGAGCCGCCGTCAATTTCATCCGGATCATACTCTGAAAGTTCTTCCAGCACCGCTCCCAGTTCCTTTTTAATGATCTGTATGATTTCGTTGATATCAGATTCTCCGGCAATCTGCATGGCCAGCCTGGAAGGCACCGACAAAAGCCGGTTCTTAAACCGGAGCAGCATATCTGTCAAAAACGCTTCCACATCGGACGCCTCATGAAGCTCCCGTCGAAGCCGTCGGAGCTTCAGAAGAGAGATCTGCTTCTTGACTTCCTCATGCTCTGCCTGCACCTCCTCTTTCGATATAGATGCCCGGCGTCCCGTTTCCGCATTTACTTTGTACTCAATGTATTCCTGGATGCTTTTTTCCAGGCTGTATCCTTTCCCTTCCTGGGTCAGCTTAAACAGCCCTTCTTCCCTTAACTGGCGTACTCTCCTGGAACTGATACCCAGGCATTCCGCCAGCTGCTTCTGATTAACAATCATCTTTCTACGCCTCCTGTCCGACCCCCTCAGAAAGAGGAAGGAAGTGCCCTGAAAAAATGTTCCGGAAAGCCAAAAATGCCGGGCCTTCCACGCCCCGCACGGGGGCCGGGGGTCTGGTAGTACCTTACGCCTTCCCGAAGCCGATAAATTCCCTATTCTGCCTGTTTTTCTATCAGCAGCCATATAAAAAGCACCTGTCCGCTGTGACAGGTGCCCAAAGAGCCTTATTAATTCTGGTTTACTTCCTCAACAAATTCTTTCATCATCTTTGTAATCTGTCCGGCCTGGCTTACTCCGGCCTTCTCACAGGCCTCAGCGAAGGATTCCGCCACCTCGCGTTTGAGTTTAAAGGCCTTTGAAATGTACCCCGCTTTTTTCTGGTATCTTTCAGACGCTATTGTCTGTGGTTTTGGATTTCCTACTGGCATGATCTACGCTCCTTCCAGACTTCCCCGAGAAGCCGTAATGAACAGTATACCGCTTTTCCAAGATAAATCGCGGCAAGAAAAATCAGTGCAAGTCTTATCAGATCCTTCATATTGTTTTTTACAGATGAGTATGTTATACTATAGTTAAGAGAAGGGCTTTCGCCCCTCTCCGCTACTCAAGTAGCTTTGCAACTATCGCAGCGGTTACCGCTACGATCAAGTCCTTTAGCAATTCAGCCAGCCAAGCTTTGATTTTGCTATTGGACTTTTTCTTTTTCCGGCTTTCGCCTCTCATCTGTATCCCACCTCCTTATGCTCTTATTATATCATAGGGTTTACCATATGTCAAGTTGCTTTTCCATTCTACTCTAAAAAGATATTTTCTTTCAAGGATGTCTCATAATGAATGAATCGGTAAGTGAAACAATAAAAGACCCTTCAGAAGCATTTCTCGCAATCGGCACTGCCATCCAACTGACCGATGCCCTCAGCATTACATTAGACGAGTTATACAAAGAGGAGGCGGCCAGATAGCGACCACCTCCTCTTTGCATGAAGACAATGAAAATCAATCTATTTCTTTTGTGACAGTCTATATAATTTTAATCCACCATAAAGGATAAATAAAACTATTATCACTGTCCCTAAAATACTATATATCGTTGGATACTTACTTAAAAGTATATATGCCTCTTTGCTGAATCCTTCACACTTAAGATAATACGCCCATGCGCTTAATAGTAAAACTGCAATCACCGTCCAATTACACCACCAAATTAACGGATATTTTTGAACCAGATTAGCATCTAAATCCTTTGTTGATCCTATTTCCAAGTGGGTTAATTTCCCAACAAAAAACATAAACACAAACACTAAATTCATAATGCAGAAACACCAGATACTACCGACTATCATTAGTTTTGTAACCGGTATATCCTTCACGCCATCAAAAATATTATCCAAAGAACTTATTCCACCAAACACGATAAATGACAATGCCGTAAAGATTGCAATCAGCGAAATCAATTGAGTATTCATTTCTTTTGTTAAACGAATCTCAACATCTTTCATTTTCTCTTCCACAATTTTTTCATATCTTTCATCATTTTGATTAAACAGTTCATACTGACGTATTGCTAAGTTAACATGATCCCACAACTTCATTAATGCTCTTTGTATTTTTTCGTGTTCCCGTTTTTTTTGTATATCTGCAGGGATATGTTCATATGAAAAAGCAATAACATCTTCTAAATTTGATTGAAAAGTTCCCGTTGCTCCATAATTATCAAATATAGCATTTGTCACACTCGTATATAGTAATCTATTGCGACCATTCTCTATATAACTACTGAATTTCTCAAAAAATGCTTCTTTAGAAAATGCTCCTGAATCCTCTGCCAACATTTCACATAACTCATCCATTGCTTTCGACATTCTGGAAATATGATCTTCTGTTGGCTTATAATGTTCAGCATTCTGTTTATTCCAGTTTTTTACTAACTTTGCCATATTCTAATCCTCATCAAAATATGCTCGAATGGCCTCCTGATTTATAATATTGTTGTAACCTTTTCGGTATGCATTTCTCCATGGATCTTGATTGTGCGTAAGTTCTACTAACGCTGATGCTGAATACTCCGCACATTGATCTACCATTTCGTTTATGATTGGACGATCTGAACGCATAATTGCAGTTTCAGCATTTATCGCTACACTTTTAGGAATATTAGCACTACCAAATATTTTGAAATAATGATATACCTCTGGCACAACCGGTCCAAAGTCCCATGCCTCAATTTCTTCTTTAAAACATGCTCTATCACAGTCAACCAAAAAGGCAGCTTGGACAAAATATAATATTTTTTGCAATTTTAGATTGCTTATAGAGTAACCCTTCTGTTTGCAATACCAGATAATGTACTTTGCAACATCAACAGCACTATACATAGCGTATACCTCCTACAAATAAAGCAAAAAACTTGAATATAATCGCTATCATATCCAAGTTACACTGCTGTCAACATTTTGTATGTATCTAGTATATGGTATTTTGCACAAAAAATCTATTGACATTTTAGATGATTTTCATATTGATATTTTGTGAGTTTTATTTTTTAACACAAAAACACCCTCTTTCGAGGATGTCTCCATGTGGACGGGGGTTCGATTCCCCTCAAGTTTTTAGTTCCCCGGGCGGCACGATGGCCACCCAGGATATATTGAATAGGAGGTTGTGACAACATCGGAACACCAGGGCTCGAACCTGCGGCTCGGTTTTACGGCTCACGCTTCCTCCCGTCCGGGAAGATGTTCCGAATTCCCCAGCCAGGCTGGGACACCCGGCTGGAACGGGGTAGGAGCCGCCGGCCTGTGTGCCTTTGGCTTCTACTATACTGTAACACGACTTTTCCGACAAAAACGACCTTTTTACTTTATCCCGGACTTTTTCAGATATTCATCTCGAATATGCAGCCGCGGATAGTCCGGACTATTGGAATATCCAGTTTTAACCGCAATCCGATCCCATGTCATCCCATCCAAATAGAACATCTTAAACACACACCGAGTCTGCCCATCCTCAATGGCATTGATCCACTTCTCGACAGCCTTGCATTTGGCTTTTTTCCCGTCCAGTATCTTTTGCCTCCTGTCATATAGGTCTTGATTAAAACCTACTACTGACTGCGGCCTGGGCTCCCCTGTGCGGTAATCTAAAATAGTACTGTTACAAAGGCCATTATCTCCCTGTTTCATTTCTTCGAGTTCTTCTTCCAGAGTCGGAATCTCCCGCTTCATCTTCCGGTAGCTGCCCAGAAGCTTCCTGGTAATCTTAATCCCCATCGGCATCACCACCTTTCCGCCTAATCTTCCTGCCTCCTCTCCGCTCTCGTCATCACCACCGCCGTCCTTTCTCATCCACCACTGTAATTTTCCCCAGGATCCGAAGATGGAAGATCGTGCACATCGACTTGATCATCCGCCGGAACATGACCACATTCTCCGGCGGCCGGTCAGCCTCCCGGATCGCTCTGCCCGCGGTCGGATCCGGGTATCCCTCTTTATTTCTCATCATCGTCCTACCACCTTTCTAATTACACATCCTGTACACATCTTCCCGTCAAACATATCCTCTGCGTACCCCTCCGGCAGAGGACGGTCCCAACATTCACAGCCGCATACTGGACAGCGTACCAGTTTCCAGCTTTTATCCACCGGATCGTTTACATTTATCCGCATCGGCATCATAATGTATCCGCCCCCGTCTGACTGTTTTCTTGGTTGGATTTTGACTTTCATTCCTTACCTCTTTCCCAGCCCAGCGCCTTAAGAATCGTCCCCGCCTTAAGACCATATATCTCCTGCGGTGTCAGCCCGGTGTCCTCATAGGCCGCCAGGCGCTCGATCAGCTCGTCTTTTTTATTTGGGGACCAGTGCCCTGTCTTAATCCCGCTGCTGCGCGGGTGTGTCAGTCTCTCCATCCTTATCCTCCTCTCTCCACGGCGTGTCTACCAGCTCCGGGTGTTTGATCTCCATCTGGATTGCCCATAAAAGGTTCCAGGCGGCGGCCCGGAGGTGTGGCTCGTCCTTCCATCCGTCCATATACTTTGCGATATGCCTGGCTGCGGAATCCAGAAACGAGTGTGTAGGTATCCCCTTGTCCACATTATGCTCGCCATACTTCAAGGCCCCCTCCTCACAGTGTTTGGAAACCTCTATGATGGCCGCCCAGGGAAGGAGATCCATCCTCCCCTTGCCCGCATGCATGTCCCGGACAGCTCCGGTCCCAAATTTTGTACGCTCCCCACTGTCTTTGATCATCGCTTATCCTTCTCACTGGCATTGATCAGATCCATCCACATCACGCTCTCACATACTCCGCTCTCCAGCTGCACATGGACGAAATATGCATAAATGCCAATAACAATCGCTTGTCTCGGGATCCCGGTCTTGATTGCCACGAAAGAATCCTTTGCACATGCCTTTTGGGTCATTATTGTGACCTTTGACCCGATCTTAATCTTCTTTTTCGCTTCTGCAATACTCCGGATTTTCAATGGTTCCCCCTCCTATTCCTCGCCTTTTTGAACAGCCTTCAGGAATTCAACCAACTCCGTCATACTGTCCGGATACCGGCTGTATTTTTCGTGCCAGGCCCACTTACGGGCTCCGTGTATAGGATGTTTCGGCGGTTCCGGGCCGCCCACCAGATGATAATAGGCGGATACATACGCATCACCGGTGAATTCGTTCCGCTCATCATACTCCTCCACGATGAGCCGGGCCCCGTTGTCAAAATCATACTTGTAATACCGGCATCCGATGCGGTCATCTATGTACCAGATGCCCCATTCCTGGTAATTCTGGAGCCATTCTTTCCTTTGGTCGTTATTTTTCAGCTTCGGAAGTTCCGGCTGCTCCGTTTCCTCTTCTTCCACGACTTCCAGATCACACAGCATCCCGGCCAGGGCCCCGACCAGCAGCTTTTTCTTTCTGACCATGTTATCCGGAAGAGGATCCGTCTGATCGATTGCCAGCATCTCCTCCAGGAAGCTCTGTTCCTTTTCCAGCATCCCCCGGAGCAAATCCCTATCACTGGCAGCTGGTTCCTCCGGATCCGGCTCCCTGGCCTCCGCGGTTACTGACTCTTCTGACGGCTCCTCCAGGCTCTCCGCTGCATTATCCCCGGTATCCAGGGCTTTCATGGCCCGCCCGCATATGTACTCGCATGGCTCTTTGCAGTGCTTGCAGCATGGATCCGGCTCCCCGTCTCCAGCCCTGTGATAAGCCAGATCATGGTTTG
The DNA here is from genome assembly GCA_905215775.1 of uncultured bacterium. GTDB lineage: Bacteria > Bacillota > Clostridia > Lachnospirales > Lachnospiraceae > Alitiscatomonas. The sequence continues at coordinate 1,214 of CAJMRM010000035.1, read as the reverse complement.
TGAACTCACAAGTATCTCTTACATGTTCCCGGACCTCCTCCAGATGCGGAAGGATCTCACAGGGAAACGGATTTCCACAGGGAGCTTCCACACACCACCGGTCTTTCTTCCGGATCCCGCACTCCGCGGAACAGGAGAAACAATCATGGCCGCCCTCACAACCCGCAGTCGCAATCAGACTGTCTGCTGGATATATCCTGGCCGGAGTACCATATGCTGATAATCCTCCGCTGCGGTTTTCGCAGCACCCCGCCTCTTTCTGCTGCGTTTCCGCAGCAAGCTCCTGCTCGACCTCTTCCAGGATCCGTTGCGACGTCGCAATTCTTCCCTCGCGTCCCGCGGATGCATGGCACTCCAGCCGGCAGTCTCCATGTTTTACGCAGTCCCAGCAGCAGTGTGTACTGCAATCCACTCCAGTCCCCGGCGACTGTTTTTCCTCTTCTGGAAGCGTACATGCAAATCCCGGGCGGTGTATACAGTCTCCTGGTTGACTGGCTGGGAAGAAATCCTCCGGCCGGATCGTGTGGCTCTCTGAGCTGCTGCATTCCGAACTATTCGGAATTTCCGGATCCTTCACGGTTGCTGGCTCTTCCGCCGCTCCCAGGAAATCCTCCAGGCTTACCTCTCCCATAGTGAGCTGTCCCGGGATCTCATAATACGGGATCTCTTTCGGCCGTTTTAACTCCCGGATCTCCCGCACAGTCATCTCCGGCGTCACCTGCTCCATCTGCTCTGCATCCAGGGACAGCATCTCCTGGAGCTGGGCTCTGCTGTACTCCCGGTACTCCGCTGCCATGACTGGGCTGTTCCCGCCGACCGAGAATCGGTCATTCCGGGCCATGTACCGGGACGCTGTCGATTTGCTGAATCCGTATTCTCCCCAGGCATACTCCCATATGTTCCTGTATCCCGCATCCCGGAAAAGCTCCCGGTCCCGGATCACCTTGAGATAATATCCGACAGCGATCACATTTCTTCCGGCATCCAGCAGACAGGCCTTAATGCTCTGATCCGCCTGCTCCAATCCCACATCCAGATAATACGCAGGTGTCTGCACCAGCTCTATACCTGTTTTTTCTTCCTCTTCCATCTGCACCTCCTCTAAACCGTCATATACATCTTCTTTTTCCCATTCCACGAGACAGTCACCGGAGATCCGCATCTGAAGCAGTTAATATCAAACAGAGGTTCTTCCAGATTTGTAAAATATCGCA
>CAJMRM010000034.1 GCA_905215775.1 uncultured bacterium | reverse complement strand
TGGGGTCTTAGCTCAGCTGGGAGAGCATCTGCCTTACAAGCAGAGGGTCATAGGTTCGAGCCCTATAGGCCCCACTGATAACTGAATAACGGTTATCGCGTTTGCCGGTGTGGCGGAATAGGCAGACGCAAGGGACTTAAAATCCCTCGGGGGCAACCCCGTACCGGTTCAAGTCCGGTCACCGGCATAGGAGAGAGTTTGTATGATACAGACTCTCTTTTTTGTTTTGTAAATTCCTGGCTGCCGCCTTTGCTGTCCGCGCACTGGAGTGATCTGCGGAAATGAACAGTATATATTTTTGCAATAATTTAAAAAAAACCATAGAGAAATTGAATTTGACTATGCCATTTTATCCATGTATAATCAACTCGGTTTTCGGGATTGTCCGGAAGAATACTATGGAATCATCCAGGAGGGATAGAAGTTGAGAAAGAAAACACGAAACGCGCTCTTATGTACACTGGCTGCCATGGCGGTACTGACAGGATGCGGCGGAGACAAAAAGGAAACGGCGGCGGCGCCGGCTGAGGGGACTACCACGGCCGCAGTGACAGAGGCTGCCAAGACAGAAGCAGAAACCACAGCCGCAGTCCAGACAGAGGAAAGCGGAGAGAAGAATCTGATCATGCCCAGCGCCAGCTGTGTGGCAAACCTGAATCCCCTTCTGGAGGGTTATAAGGAAGCTGCGATGCTGAATCCCATTTACGATCCGCTTTATGTCATCGACGTAAATGAGACCAGATATTATCTGGCAGATTCCTACGAGGTTTCTGAAGACGGAATGCAGATCACTGTAAAATTGAAGGAAGGTCTGAAGTGGCACGACGGCGAGGCCATCACAGCCGACGATATGATCTTCACCATGGACGTCTGCTCGGATACCAACAACGGCGCAGGCGGAACCAACATTGTGATCCTCAATGACCAGCCGGTGAAATATGAGAAGCTGGATGATCTGACGGTTAAGGTTACTCTTCCCATGGCATCCGCATCCTACGCGGATCTTCTGGGCGGTCTGACCCTGATCCCGGAGCATGTATTTGAGGGCAACCCCAGCGTAGTATCCGCAGGGGAAGCAAATATGAAGGGAATCGGCTCCGGTCCATATAAGGTAACAGAGTTCAAGCAGGACGAGTACCTGCTTCTGGAAAAATACGACGATTACTACATGGGCGCTCCGTCCATCGACAAAGTGACCTTCCGCATCATTTCCGACCTTTCCGCCCAGGAGGTGGCTCTGATGAACGGGGAAGTAAACTTCATGGAGCTGGCAAATGCGCCGGCAGTGGCCAAATATGAGGCAGATCCCAACTTTACGGTTGTGAAGTATCCGGAAGGCCGCGTAAATTATCTGGCTGTGAACAAATTCTGTGAGACAGTCCAGGATCCCAAGGTAGTGGAGGCTGTATTTGTAGCGTTAAACCGCGATGAGATCATTGCAGGCGCTTGCGGCGACGGAATGGCAGAATCCGCCAATTCCATCTTCAGCAATGTGAATACCTTCTATGATTCTTCCGTGGAGGGCTATACCCAGGATGTGGAGAAGGCAAAGCAGCTGGTGAAGGAAACCGGCCTGGACGGCAAGACACTGACTCTGTACTTCAACTCCGAGCGTGTATATATGAAGGAGTCCGCACAGATCATCCAGCAGCAGTTAAAGAATGTGGGGATCAATCTGGAGGTGATCCCGCTGGAATCTGCCGGATTCTTTGAGAAGGTATTCGGAACCGACGGCGACTATGAGTTCTACCTGAACGGCTACGGCGCTGTGGGCGATCCGGACCAGGTGGTTGCCGGCATGTACGATGGGACCTGGGGTGTAAACCTGGCTGTCAGCGACGAGGTGGCACAGTTATGGAAGGATGCCCGGACCGTTTACACACCGGAGGAGCGCGCTGCGATCTATAAGCAGATCCAGATCCAGACAAGGGACGAGCTGACCTGCTATCCCATCGCTTACCCCAACTATGTGTTCGTAACGACCTCCAATATCAAGGGAGCAGATACCATCAAGAGAACTCCTGTATTTGAGGATTACACAAAATTGACAATGGAATAAATTCCGGGTCAGGAGCAATGCCGCCTTCATTCTATCTGAGGGCGGCATTTTTTACCGTGGACCCTGCGAAAGGAGTATATCGTGAAGAAGTTCGTTTTAAGACGGTTTGCGCAAATGATCTTTGTATGGATCCTGGTTTCCATATTTTCCTTCTCCATCGTTTATTTTGCGCCGGGCGATCCCCTTTACATTTATATGACGCCGGGCGCCACCGGCCATAAGATGACGGATGAGGAGCTGGACAGGATGAGGGAGTCCCTGGGACTCAACGGAAACGTGGTGGAGCAGTATGTGAGCTGGGCCGGAAAGGCGGCCAGGGGAAACCTGGGTATCTCCATTAACAATAAGAAGCCGGTCCTGGACCAGATCCTGGAAAAGCTTCCCTGTACCGCCGGACTCATGGGGGCTTCCCTGATCCTCTCCCTGGTCATTGCCATTCCTTTGGGACTCATCGCCGGAACCCATAAGAATAAGCTGGCGGATAATATCATAAGCGGCCTGACGTATCTGGGCATATCGGTGCCGGCCTTCTGGCTGGGGATCATGATGATCATTGTTTTTTCCATGACCTTTAAGCTCCTGCCGGGCTCCGGTATGCGGACCATCGGCGTAAACTCTCCATGGGATGTGATCCGTCACGGGATCATGCCGGCGCTGGTACTGAGTCTTAATAATATGGCGGTATTTGTCCGGTATATCCGCTCCAACACCATCGTCCAGCTGGAAGAGGAATACGTCCTTACTGCGGTATCCAAGGGGGCGGGAAAAAAGAGGATCATGTACGGCCATGTGCTGAAAAACTGTATGCTTCCCGTGATCACCTCCGTTGGCTCACGGCTGGGTACGCTGGTGACCGGTTCCTTTATCATTGAGTCCGTGTTTGCATGGCCGGGGCTGGGTACCCTGGGCATGTCTGCCATCAACAACCGGGATTATCCGATGATCATGGGCATCACGATGTTTTCCTGTACCATGCTGCTGCTGGGCAACTTCCTGGCGGATATCCTGTACGGCTTTGCAGATCCCAGGATCAAACAGGGAAAGGAGTAGATTATGGCGAAATTACTGACACCACTCAACCAGGCCGCTCTGAAGGCGGAGGATTTTTCAAAGATCGAACGGGAAAATAAAGAAATTTCAGTGAGCTATGACCGGGGCTTTCTCCAGCATATGAAAAAGGCCCTGGGAGAAAATAAGATCGCGGCCGTATGCCTGGTGATCCTCTGCGTGATCATCCTGGCGGCTCTGGCGGCTCCTCTTTCCTCCGTCGATCCGGATTATATGGATGTTATGAATAAGATGGCCGGACCCAGCAGAGAGCACTGGTTTGGAACCGATGAGCTGGGCCGGGACTCCTTTACCCGCGCCTTATACGGAAGCCGGGTATCACTCCTGGTGGGCTTTGCCACCATGGTGGTTTCGGTGACGGCCGGAACGTGCGTGGGCGCGGTCAGCGGATACGCCGGCGGGAAAACCGATATGATCCTGATGCGGATCGTGGATATGTTCCAGTCGGTGCCCAGCCTTCTGATGATCATTGTCATCTTTTCTTTTGTCCCCAATAATATGGTGACCCTGGTGCTGATGCTGGCGCTGTTTTCCTGGACCGGCGTGGCCAGGATCGTCCGGGCCCAGACGCTGACCTTAAAGGAAAGAGATTTCGTTGTTGCGGCCAGGACCCTGGGCGTCAGCCATCTGAAGATCATTGTGAAGCACATTATCCCGAACATGACGACCCAGATCATCGTGGCGGCGTCCTTAAGCATCGCAGGAGCGATCCTGGATGAGTCGGCTCTGAGCTATCTGGGCTACGGAGTGGCGCTCCCCAAGGCGTCCTGGGGGAGCATGCTCCAGAACGCCCAGCAGTATATCCTTTACGATCCTCTGCTGGCGCTGATCCCCGGCATGTTCATCCTGCTGACGGTACTTTGCTTTAATATCCTGGGAGACGCACTCCAGTATGCGCTGGATCCCCGGCTTCATAAATAGGAGGTAGACATGGAGAAGTTTCTGGAAGTAAAAAATCTGAGGGTTTCTTACCACAGCTACGCCGGAGAGGTGCAGTCTGTGCGGGGAGTTTCCTTTTCCATCGACGCCGGCCAGTCTGTGGCCATTGTGGGCGAGTCCGGCTGCGGGAAGTCTGTTACGGCGAAGACCATTATGGGGCTGATCCAGACGCCTCCCGGAGAGATCAAGGAGGGGAGCCAGATCCTGTTTGAGGGAAGGGACATCCTTTCCCAAACGCCGGAGCAGTGGCAGGAATACAGGGGAAAGGACTGCGCGATCATTTTCCAGGATGCGTTAGCGGCCTTAAATCCCACCATGACCATTGGAAACCAGGTGGCGGAAAAGCTGCTGATCCATACCGGCATGTCCAGGTCCGAGGCCTGGCAGGAGGCGGGACGCCTTTTAAAGCTGGTAGGGATTCCAAACCCGGAAAAGCGGATGAAGCAGTATCCCCATGAATTTTCCGGCGGCCAGCGCCAGAGGATCATGATCGCCATCGCCCTGGCCTGTCAGCCCAAGCTCTTGATCGCAGACGAGCCAACGACGGCTCTGGACGTGACGATCCAGGCGGATATCATCGATCTTTTAAAAAATATCCAGAAGGAATTCGGCATGGCGGTGATCATGATCACCCATGACCTGGGGATCGTGGCCAATATTGCGAAAAAGATCATTGTCATGTATGCCGGCAAGGTGGTGGAGACCGGAAGCAGCCAGGATATCTTTTACCGGCCCAGGCATCCGTATACGAAGGCGCTCCTACGGGCGGTCCCCAGGCTGGATACGGAGGAGGAGCAGTCTCTGGAATCCATCGAAGGGACCCCGCCCAACATGATCGATCCTCCGGCGGGCTGCGCATTCAGCACCAGGTGCGCCCAGTGTATGCGGATCTGCCAGAAGTCGGAGCCTCCGATGTTTGAGTTTGAGGACGGCCATACGGCCCAATGCTGGCTGTACCATCCCATGGCAGAGCAGGGACGTGAAGAGTAGAGGAGGGAAAGTATGGAAGAAAAAGAGAAGATCCTGGAGGTCAGCCACCTGAAAAAATATTTTAAGACGGGCAAGGGGACGCTGAAGGCCGTGGACGACGTTTCGTTTTTTATCCGGAAGGGAGAGACCCTGGGGATCGTCGGTGAGTCTGGCTGCGGAAAGACCACCTGCGGCCGTACCTGCATCGGGATCCTGAATAAGACCGGCGGCCAGGTCCTTTATAAGGGAAAGGATGTCCACAGCCTCCGGGGAAAGGACAGGAAGGAATTCACAAAGGAGGTCCAGATCATTTTCCAGGATCCCTATTCCTCCCTGGATCCCAAGATGAAGGTGGGAGACATCATTGCCGAGGGACTGAAAGCCCATCACATGTGCAGAAGCCGGGAGGAGGAGCAGGCCCGGGTGAAGGAGCTTTTGGAGACTGTGGGCCTTAACGCAGAGCATGCCACCCGGTATGTCCATGAATTTTCCGGCGGCCAGCGTCAGAGGATCGGGATCGCCAGGGCCCTGGCAGTGGAGCCGGAGTTTCTCGTCTGCGACGAGCCCATCTCGGCTCTGGACGTGTCCATCCAGGCGCAGATCGTCAATCTCCTGATCCGTCTCCAGAGGGAGAAGGGACTGACGTATCTGTTCATTGCCCATGATCTGGCCATGGTAAAGCATATCTCAGACCGGGTGGCCGTTATGTATCTGGGAAATATCGTGGAGATCACCCAGGCGTCGGCCTTATATGCCGATCCCATGCATCCCTACACCCAGGCGCTGCTTTCCGCGATCCCTATCCCGGATCCGGAGGTGGAGGAAAAGAAAAAGAGGATCCGTCTGGAGGGAGAGCTTCCCAGCCCGGTGGATCCGCCGGATGGCTGCCGGTTCATCAACCGCTGCCGGTTTGCCAGTGAACGATGCCGGAAGGAGCGGCCGGAGCTGATGGAAATGGAGCCGGGCCATCTGGTGGCATGCCATTACTGTGAGGAGATGAGGAACCGGGAGGCGAGCGCTGCGGGCAGATAACCGGAATGGAATCTTCCGTCTTGTGAGAAATCGGAAAATGTGATATGATTGCTGTCAGATAACTGTTGTTCTGAATGGAAGAAAGGAAACAGGGAGGACAGCATGAGAAGAAGCGACAGAGAAATTACGGACATGGACAGGATCATGGAGATCGTCAGAAGGCAGAGTGTCTGCTGCGTGGCGTTCCAGGATGCGCCATGTCCGTATTTAATTCCAATGAATTACGGGGCGGCCCTGGAAAACGGGAGGCTGGTCCTGTATTTCCACGGAGCGGCCGCGGGGACAAAGCTGGACCGGCTCAAGGCGGATCCCCACGTTTCATTTACCATCGTGGGAGGAAGCCGGGTCTTACTGAATCTGGGGGAGGCCTGTAAGTCCACCGCGGGGTTTGACAGCGTCTGCGGGACCGGAGCAGCGGAGATCGTTCCGGAGGAGGAAAAAAGAAAGGGCCTGGCGGTGCTGATGAACCATGCGGCGGAGTGCGAGTCCCTGGCCGCAGGAAACGGCGCGGCGGGCCGGGAAACACCGCCGTTTTCAGAGACCTCGTTTTCTGACCAGGCGGTGGACGCGGTGACGGTATGGAGGATCACGGCAGCTGCTGTAACGGGGAAGCACCACGACTGAAAAGGGCCGCAGGAACGGATGCGGCGGGAAAATGCCGCGGCTGAAAAGGGCTGTCGGAACAGATCCGGCAGGAAAATGCCATGACAAAAAAGCAGAAAAGGGGAAAAATTATGGGAACAGAATTTAAGGACGAGATCGAGAGGCTCATTGACGGAAGGAGCCAGGCGTACACGGACATCAGCGATGCCATCTGGGGCTTTGCGGAGCCCAGATTCCAGGAGCGGGAATCCTCCAGGATCCAGCAGGAGTATTTACGTTCCCGGGGCTTCGCCATCCGGGCGGATCTGGCGGGAGAGGAGACGGCGTTTATCGCGGAGTACGGCAGCGGGAAGCCGGTGATCGCTTTCCTGGGCGAATTTGACGCCCTTTCCAGCCTGGAACAGGAGCCGGATAAGACGGAGCGATGCCCCATTGCGGGAAAAGAAAACGGCCATGGCTGCGGCCACCATCTCCTGGGAACCGCCTCTGCGGCAGCGGCAGACGCCTTAAAGACGTATATGGAGGAGCATAAGCTGGCCGGGACCATCCGGTATTACGGCTGTCCGGCGGAGGAGAATGCCGGCGGCAAGGCGTACCTGGTGCGGGACGGATATTTTGACGACTGCGACATCGCCATTACCTGGCATCCCTACACCATGAGCAAGGTCATGAAGGGCGGCTTCCATCTGGCCAATTTCCGCGCCTTCTTTACGTTCCACGGGATCTCCTCCCACGCGGCGGGAGCTCCGGAGTTAGGCCGGTCGGCCCTGGACGCGGTGGAGATCATGGACATCGGCGTCAACTATATGAGAGAGCATATGATCGATGCGGCCAGGGTCCATGGGGCCATTACCAATTCCGGCGGCATTGCCCCCAATGTGATCCCGTCGGAGGCCCAGATCCTTTACGCCATCCGTGCGCCCAAGGTGACTCAGGTACAGAAGCTGTTTGAACGGATGTGCGACATTGCCAAGGGAGCGGCCCTGATCACCGGCACCACCGTGGATATCAAACAGGTGGCCGCCTATTCAGATCTGATCAACAACGAGACGCTCAACGATCTGATCCAGGAAAATCTGGAGCGCGTGATCCCCATTGGGTATACGGAGGAGGAGCTGGAATATGCGAAGAGGTTCCAGTCTGTGATCACCGAGCTGGACAAGGAGGGACTTAAGACCATCGCCGCGGATATCGGAGGCCGCGACAGGAAAAAGGAGCTTCTGGAAACGCCTCTCTGGGATTTCATCGTGGACAGGAACAGCCGGTACGGCGGAGGCGGCTCCACCGATGTGGGAGATGTGAGCTGGAAGGTGCCAACGGCCCATGTATACGTCAACTGCTACGCGGCAGGAACGGCCCTTCACTCCTGGCAGGCCACAGCCCAGGGAAAATCCTCCATTGCCCATAAGGGCATGATCGCTGCGGCCAAGGTCATGGCCAACATCGGCGCAGAGCTTCTTCTGAAGCCGGAGATCGTGGAAAAGGCAAAGGAGGACTGGAAGGAGGAGCTCAATGGAGAGGAATACCCCAATCCCCTTCCCAAGGACCTGAAGCCGGAGATCTGGTAATAGAAGACCCGAAGACCAAGCACCGTGAAAGGAGATCACATGGCAGAAGATTTTCGCGCAGAGATCAGCGCACTGGTAGAACAGAGAAAGCAGGAATACACAGATATGAGCGACCGGATCTGGGAATTTGCCGAGCCCCGGTTCCAGGAATACGATTCATCCGCTCTCCAGCAGGAGTATTTACGTTCCCGGGGCTTTTCCATCCGGGCGGATCTGGCCGGTGAAAAGACGGCGTTTATTGCAGAATTTGGATCGGGAAAGCCGGTGCTGGCCTTCCTGGGAGAATTTGACGCCCTTTCCAGCCTGGAACAGGAGGCGGACCAGACAGAGCGGCGTCCCATAAAGGGAAAGACCAATGGACATGGCTGCGGCCACCATCTGTTAGGCACGGCTTCGGTGGCGGCCGTGGATGCGCTGAAGAGCTATATGGAGGCCCACAGCCTTCCGGGAACCATCCGGTATTACGGCTGCCCGGCGGAGGAAAATGCCGGAGGCAAGGCGTACCTGGTGCGGGACGGATACTTCAGCGACTGTGACGCAGCCATTACCTGGCATCCCAGCACCACCAACAAGACCATGATGGCCGACAAGTTCCTGGCCAATTTCCGGGTATTCTTCACCTTCCACGGAATTTCCTCCCATGCGGCGGGAGCACCGGAGTTAGGCCGTTCGGCCCTGGATGCGGTGGAGATCATGGACATCGGCGTCAACTATATGAGAGAGCACATGATCGATGCGGCCAGGGTCCATGGAGCCATTACCAATCCCGGCGGCATCGCTCCCAACGTGATCCCGTCGGAGGCCCAGATCCTTTACGCCATCCGTGCGCCCAAGGTGACCCAGGTAAAGCAGCTGCATGAGCGGATGTGCGATATTGCCAGGGGAGCGGCCCTGATCACCGGCACCACCGTGGACATTAAGCAGGTGGCCGCCTATTCCAATGTGATCGAAAACGATACTTTAGAGGAGATCATGGACGAAAATATGCGCCACTTCATTCCCATCGGATATACAGAGGAGGAGCTGGCGTATGCAAAGAGGTTCCAGCAGGTGATCACCGAGCTGGATAAAGAAGGCTTAAAGGACATGATCTCGGTGATCGGAGGAAGAGACAAGGAAAAGAAGCAGGAGATGCTGGAAACGCCGATGCTGGATCTTGTCCTGGACCGGAAGCTGACCTTTGGCGGAGGCGGGTCCACGGACGTGGGAGACGTGAGCTGGGTGGTTCCCACAGGCCAGGTGAACGTCAACTGCTATGCGGCCGGAACGGCGCTCCATTCCTGGCAGGCCGTGGCCCAGGGAAAGGCCTCCGCCGCCCATAAGGGCATGCTGACGGCGGCCAGGATCATGGCCTGTACCGGCGTGGAGCTCCTTACAAGACCGGAGCTTCTTGAACGGGCAAGGGAGGACTGGCTGTACCGGCTGGACGGCGAGACGTATCCCAACCCGCTGCCGAAGGATGTGAAGCCGGAGATCTGGTAGGCTCCGGATGGATCCGGACTGTGGAAGAACCGGATACAGAACCGCCAGTGCAGCCGCCGGCCGCGGCGCACTGGCGGTTCCACCTGTTTTTCTTGACAGAACGTGTGTCCGGCTTTATAATGAACCATGTTCAGATTGAGGTGGAGCAATGAATACTGTTGTGACGTCAAAGGACGAGATCATAAAAACAAACCGGGAGCTGATCCAGAAACAGGGATGGTCCTCCGTCAGCATCCGTTCCGTCGCGGCCGCCTGCGGGGTGTCCGTGGGGTCCATTTATAACTATTTTGAGTCCAAGGAAGAGCTCATGGGAGCCACGGTGGAAAGCGTCTGGCAGGAGATCTTTCATGAGCCGGAGGGCGGGGAAATTCCGGAAGATACGCTGGCCTGCGTTTCCTGGATGTACAGGCGGATGGAAGAGGGCCAGGGAAGGTATCCTGGATTTTTCACGCTTCATTCCCTGGGCTTTCTGGGAGAGGAAAGGACCGGCGGGAGACAGCGGATGAAAAGGGTGTGGACGCATATTTCCGACGGTCTTGCACAGGTCCTGAAGCGGGATCCCAGGGTCCGGCCGGACGCCTTTACGGAGGAATTTCCTGCGGAACGGTTTGCGGAGGTCCTGTTCTCTCTGATGCTGTCGGCCCTGCTGCGTCAGGATTACGATCCCGGAGCGGCGCTGGAGATTGTCCGGCGGACGGTATACTAGGATTCCCGCCGGAGGCGGAGAGGCCCGCAGCCGGGCTTCTTTTTTAACCTGAAAATGAACAATGTTCAATGCAAGAAGGAGGAAATAACATGCAGGCAGCTGCAGAAACTTTATTCGATGTTGTTTACCTGGTCTTCGTCATTGCCATCGGTCTCCGGATGATCCGGGACAGCAGGGGAAACAGCCAGTTCCGCCTGTTCGGCTGGATGGCTGTGGTGCTGGGAGCGGGAGATTCGTTCCATCTGGTTCCCCGGATGCTGGCCTTATGGACCGCCGGACTGGAACGCTATACGGTCCCCCTGGGGCTGGGAAAGTGGATCACCTCTGTGACCATGACGGTCTTTTATGTGCTGCTTTATTATGTGTGGAGACTGCGCTATAAGGTCACGGACAGGAACGGCCTTACTGCGGCTGTGTACGGGCTGGCAGGACTCCGGATCCTTTTATGCATGATGCCGCAGAACCAGTGGCTCAGCCCGGACGCGCCTCTTTCCTGGGGGATCTGGCGCAATATTCCCTTTGCGCTGCTGGGCCTTTTGGTGATCGTTCTGTTTTTTGACAGCGCCAGAAAGCACGGGGACCGGGTGTTCCGATGGATGTGGCTTACCATTGTGCTGAGCTTTGGCTTTTACATTCCTGTGGTTCTGTGGTCCGGAACGTATCCGATGGTCGGGATGCTGATGATCCCCAAGACCTGTGCGTATGTGTGGACCGTGCTCATTGGATATTCTGCCATGAAGAGGGAATGCCGATAAAGGAGGAAGAAATTTGAAACGCTACATAAATGCTGCGCTGCTGTACGCCGTTCTCGCAATGGCCGGAGGCGTATTCTACCGGGAGTTTACCAGATGGACAGGTTTTACCTCTAAGACCGCTCTGTCGGTGATCCATACCCACTATTTTGTGCTGGGAATGGCAGTATTTTTGCTGCTGCTCCTGCTGGAAAAGAATTTTTCCTTTACGGGTCCGAAAACCGGAAGGATCCTGGCGGTCTACCATATAGGACTGAACCTGACCGTCCTGATGCTGGCGGTCCGGGGGATCCTCCAGGTTCTGGGGACACCGTTTCCCTCCGGTATCCATGCAGCCGTTTCCGGTGCGGCGGGGATCGGACACATCCTGCTGGGAACGGGCCTGGTGCTTTTACTGCTCCAGATCAGACGCTGTGCGGAGAAATAGAAAAACAGAAAAAAATAAAAAAGTAGTTGACAAAACGGGAAGAATGTAGTAAACTCTGTACTGTTGAGTGAGCGAAGGAAACGGAGCCACCCAATGGGCGTCAGTAGCTCAGCTGGATAGAGCATACGGCTACGGACCGTAGTGTCGGGAGTTCGAATCTTCTCTGGCGCACGAAAGACAGGTTGTGTAAACAGCCTGTCTTTTTTTTGCCCAGAAAATATAACTGTCTGCTTGCGTGAATCCATCAATGGTGATAGAATATATAGTGTGACTTGAATGAATATTGCAAAAATTTTGGAGGATCCGGTGGAAAAGATCCAGAAGAGAAAAACAGAACACGTTTCCTATGAGCTGATCCGGGCAAAGAGAAAGACCATGGCCCTCAAGGTGTCTGAAGCCGGGACGGTAACGGTCCGGCTCCCCTATGGAATCCGCCCGGAGGAGGCAGACCGCTTTGTGGAGGCGCATGCGGACTGGATCCGGGAAGGCAGGGAAAGAGCCGCTGCGCGGCCCGTGTATACAGAACAGGAACGGGAAGCCGGGAAGCGGCTGGCCAAGGAGCTGCTGCTGAAAAAGTGCCGGTATTTTGCAGAGCGCATGGGCGTTTCCTATGGGACGGTCACTGTGCGGGAGCAGAAGACCCGGTGGGGCAGCTGCAGCGCCCGGGGAAATCTGAATTTCAACTGGAAGCTGGCGCTGATGCCGGAGGAGATACTGGACTATCTGGTGGTCCATGAGCTGGCTCACCGGGTGGAGATGAACCACAGCCCGGCGTTCTGGGCCGTGGTGGCGGAAGAAATACCGGATCATAAGACAAGAAGGGAATGGCTCAGACAAAACGGTGCAAAATTTTAAACAGACAGAAAAACAGGAGATCTGGATGGTCCAGACAAAACGGGCGGACTTCAATGGGCTGGCCAGGGAGCTGGGCGTCAGTCCCGTATCTGTACGGATCATGAGAAACCGGGGCATGGAGACGAAGGAGGCCATGGAGCGGTATCTTTACGGTACCCTGGACGGGCTTTACGACGGAGGCCGCATGAAAAATATGGGAGCGGCCGTGGCCGTTCTTATAAAAAAGCTCCGGGAGGAAAAGCGGATCCGGATCATCGGGGATTACGATATTGACGGCGTCTGCGCCTCGTACCTTCTTTTGACAGGCCTCAGACGGGCAGAGAGAGAATTGGGAAAAAAGGCAGGCCCCTCCCGCGTGGATTATGAGATCCCGGACCGGATCCGGGACGGATATGGAATCAACGAGGCCATCATCCGCCAGGCGGCCGCCGACGGAGTGGATACCCTGGTGACCTGCGACAACGGCATTGCCGCAGCAAAGGAGATCGCCCTGGCCAAGGAGCTGGGGATGACTGTGGTGGTTACAGACCATCATGAGGTCCCGGTGGAGGAGGAAAGGCAGGTCCTTCCTCCGGCAGATGTGGTGGTGGATCCCAAGCAGGAGGGGGAAACGTATCCGTTCCGGGAGATCTGCGGAGCTGTGGTGGCCTATAAGCTGGTGGAAAAGCTGTATGAGGCGTCGGGGGTTCCCAGGGAGGAATGGAGGGAGCTGCTGGAATTTGCAGCCATCGCCACGGTGGGCGATGTGATGCGGTTACAGGATGAAAACAGGATCCTGGTAAAATACGGGCTGAAGCAGATGGCTCATACCAGGAATCTGGGACTTAGAAAGCTGGTGGAGAAGACGGGGCTTGATATTGCAGATTTAAGCGCATATCATATCGGCTTTGTCATCGGTCCGTGCTTAAATGCCGGCGGGCGGCTCCAGACGGCCAAGGCGGCCCTCAGGCTCTTTCTGTCGGAGGACGAGGCGGAGGCAGAGCGGCTGGCAGAGGAATTAAAGGAGCTGAACGATATCCGGAAGGATATGACGAAAAAAGGGGAGGACGAGGCCATCGCCCAGGTGGAGATGCAGTACATGGAGCATAAGGTGCTGGTGGTCTTTCTGCCGGACTGCCACGAATCCCTGGCGGGGATCATTGCAGGCCGGGTCCGGGAGCATTTCCATAAGCCCTCCATTGTTCTCACCAGGAGCGGGGATATGGTGAAGGGATCCGGAAGATCCATCGAGCCGTACCATATGTTCCGGGAGCTTACGAAGGTCCGGGAGCTGCTTCCAAAGTTCGGAGGCCATCCCATGGCGGCCGGGCTTTCCATAAAGGAAGAGGATATTCCGGAATTCCGCAGGCGGCTCAATGAAAATGCAGTCCTTACGGAAGAGGACTTTATCCCGCGGGTATGGATCGACGTTCCCATGCCCCTGGAATATGTGACCGAGGGACTGGTGGAGGAGCTGAAGCGGCTGGAGCCCTTTGGCCAGGGGAATGAAAAGCCCCTGTTTGCCCAGAAGGGGCTTTTGATCCGCAGTCTCCGGGTCCTGGGGAAAAACCGGAACGTGGTGAAGCTGGGGCTGGTGACAGAAACGGGGCTTTCCATGGACGGCCTTTTATTCGGGGACGGGGATGCGTTCCAGAGGGAGCTGGCGGGAAAGGACCGGATCGACATTGTATATTACCCGGATGTGAATGAATACAATGGAAACCGGACGCTCCAGGCGGTGATCAGGAATTATAAGGCGGCCGGTTAAGGGCCGGACGCATTTATAATAGGGAACAGGCCGGACTGTAAAGTGGAAAAGGCGGTCTCTGCCTGGCAGATTTTATAATGTATAAGGAGGATTCAGGATGGTAAACGAACTGATGAAACTCATTGCGGAGCATGACAGCGAAGTGGGTGCGGCAGTCAATGCCGAGTTTGCGAGACAGAGGCGGAATCTGGAGCTGATCGCGTCAGAGAATATCGTTTCAGAGGCCGTGATGGCGGCCATGGGAACGGTCCTCACCAATAAGTACGCAGAGGGCTACCCGGGAAAGCGGTACTACGGCGGCTGCGAGTGTGTGGATGTGGTGGAAAATCTGGCCATCGAGCGGGCAAAGAAGCTGTTTGGCTGTGATTATGCCAATGTACAGCCCCATTCCGGCGCACAGGCCAATATGGCTGTATTCATCGCCATGTTAAAGCCCGGCGATACCGTAATGGGCATGAACTTAGACCACGGCGGCCACCTGACCCATGGAAGCCCGGTGAACTTCTCCGGCATGTACTTTAATATCGTTCCCTACGGCGTCAATGACGAGGGATATATCGACTATGACGAGCTGGAAAAGAAGGCCATGGAGGCAAGACCGAAGCTGATCGTAGCCGGAGCCAGCGCTTACTGCCGGACCATCGACTTTAAGCGGTTCCGTGAGATCGCCGACCGGTGCGGCGCATATCTGATGGTGGATATGGCCCACATTGCCGGCCTGGTGGCGGCGGGACTCCATCCCAGCCCCATTCCTTATGCAGACGTGGTGACCACCACCACCCATAAGACCCTGCGGGGCCCCAGAGGCGGCATGATCTTAGCCAACGAGGAGGCCAATAAGAAATTCAATTTCAATAAGGCCATTTTCCCGGGAAGCCAGGGAGGTCCTCTGGAGCACGTGATCGCAGCCAAGGCCATCTGCTTCGGCGAGGCCTTAAAGCCGGAATTTAAGACCTATCAGGAGCAGGTATTAAAGAATGCCAGAGCACTGGCAGAGGCCCTTAAGAATCAGGGCTTTAAGATCCTGACCGGCGGCACGGACAACCATCTGATGCTGGTGGATCTGCGGGGCATGGAGGTTTCCGGAAAGGAGCTCCAGAACCGCTGCGACGAGGTTTATATTACGCTCAATAAGAACACGGTTCCCAACGATCCCAGAAGTCCGTTCGTTACCTCCGGCGTCCGCATCGGCACCCCGGCCGTTACCTCCAGAGGCCTGGTGGAAAGCGATATGGGCGAGATTGCCCGCTGCATCTGGCTGGCAGCCACGGATTTTGAAAATAAGGCGGATGAGATCCGGGCGTCTGTGACAGAGATCTGCGGCAGATACCCCATCTACCAGTAAGGACACATATTTCCCCTCCCGTTTTCATACACTGCAAAAGCAGAGATGAGGACGGGAGGGGATTTTTTATGGCAGAAGCCTTTGAGACAAAGACCGCAGAGGAGACCGGGCGGCTCCTTCGCTCCATGGATCCGGGAGGGCTCTCGGCGGAGGAAGCGAAAAAAAGGCTGGAGCAGCATGGGTCCAACCAGCTGCAGGAGCCGGCGCAGCCTGGCTTTTTTTCCCGCCTCCTGTCCCAGTTCATGGATCCTCTGATCTATGTGCTGGCAGCGGCCGGAGTGATCTCGGTGTTTCTGGGAGAGCTGGGAGACGCCTGTATCATTGCGGCGGTGGCAGCCTTAAACGGAGCCGTGGGGATGATCCAGGAGGGAAAGGCAAAAAAAGCCCTGGATGCCCTGAAAAAAATGACCCGGCTGAAGGCTGTGGTGCGCCGGGACCAGACGGATCAGGAGATCGACGCGGCCGAGCTGGTGCCGGGAGATCTGGTGCTGCTGGACGCCGGCCGGCAGGTACCGGCGGATCTGCGGCTTATATGGACGGAAAATCTGAAAACCGAGGAGTCGGCCCTGACGGGAGAGGCAGCGCCGGTCCATAAGGACGCCGGCTTTAGGGCAGTCTCCGGCCTTCCGGTGGGGGACCGGAAAAACATGGCTTATATGTCCTCCAGCGTGACGGCGGGAAGAGGGATCGGCATGGTGACGGCCACAGGCATGGCCACAGAGATCGGAAGGATCGCCAGGCTGATCCGGGAGGCCCCTGCGGAGGCTACGCCCTTACAGAAACGGCTGGGGGAGCTGGGGGGAGCCTTAAGCGTTCTGGCCGTGGCCCTCTGCACGGCCCTTTTCGGTCTTGCCGTATGGCAGGAGCGGGATGTGGGAGAGATGCTCATAACGGCCATTTCCCTGGCGGTGGCGGCGGTGCCGGAGGGGCTTCCGGCGGTGGTGACCATCGTGCTGGCCTTGTCGGTGTCCCGAATGGCCCGGGTCCATACCATTGTGCGGCGGCTGCCGTCGGTGGAGACCCTGGGAGCGGTGAGCGTGGTCTGCTCCGATAAGACGGGAACGCTGACCATGAACCGGATGACTGTGGAGGAGGTTCTGGACGCGGGAGAGCTTCTGGATGGAGGCAGCCGGAGGAGGCGGCCGGGGCGCGGGGAAGAGATTATGACTCCGGGCCGGGAGGAGCTTCTCAGGGCCTTTGTCCTTTGCAGCAATGCAGAGCTTAATGAAAAGGGAAGGCTCGGAGATCCTGGGGAGCTGGCTCTTCTGGAGTATGCAGAGAAGGCGGGGCTGGGGCCAAAGAGGGAGCTGGAGCGGCGTCTTCCGCGGACGGCAGAGCGGGCCTTTGATCCAGGACGGAAGCGGATGACCACGGTACACCGGACGGAAGCGGGAACCGTTTCTTATACCAAGGGAGCGCCGGACGTGATCCTGGAGCGGTGCAGCCGGTATCTGTCGGGCGGCGTCCAGAGACCTCTGACCGGGAGAGAAAAAAAGAGGATACAGGACCGGATCTCGTCTCTTTCCAGCCAGGCGTTCAGGGTCCTGGGAGCGGCCAGGAGCGACGGAGACGGAAGAAGTGAGGAGAATATGGTCTTTCTGGGGCTGGCCGCCATGGCAGATCCGCCGCGCCCGGAGGCGGCCCATGCGGTGGCCATGTTTCAAAGGGCTCATGTGCGGACGGTGATGATCACAGGAGATCATAGAGATACGGCCCTGGCCATTGCCAGGCGTCTGGGGATCGCCCAGGAGGAGAATCAGTGCATCAGCGGAGCGGAGCTGGACCGGATGGACGACGCGGCCCTTAAGAGGCGGGCGGAAACGGCGGCGGTCTTTTCCCGGGTCTCCCCGGATCATAAGGTACGGATCGTCCGGGCGCTGAGAGAGAACGGCGGTATTGTGGCCATGACCGGCGACGGGGTCAATGACGCGCCGTCCCTGAAGGCGGCCGATGTGGGGATCGCCATGGGGCAGACCGGTACGGATGTGGCAAAGCAGGCGGCGGATATGGTGCTCACAGACGACAACTTTGCTACCATAGAAAGAGCCATCGAGGAGGGACGGGGCGTTTATGAGAACATAAAGAAGGCGGTAATCTTCCTCCTGTCCTCCAATTTCGGCGAGATCATGACCATGTTCACGGCCATTGCCCTTTCTCTGCCGTCTCCGCTGAAGGCCAGTCATATCCTGTGGATCAACCTGATCACCGATTCTCTCCCGGCCCTGGCCCTTGGAACCGACAAAAACGACGGCGCAGCCCTGATGGAGGAGCCGCCCAGAGGAAAGGATGAGAGCCTGTTTTCCCGGGGAGGGATGGCATGTACGCTGTTTTACGGATTTCTTATTGCGGTGATCAGTCTTACGGCCTTCCTGCGGCTGCCTGTGGGGATCCTGGCGGCGGAGGGGAGGAGGATCACCGTGGAGGGCCTGTCTCTGGTCCTGGGGGATCCGGCAGTCCTGGCCCGCTGCCAGACCTATGCCTTTACGGTCCTGGGGCTTTCCCAGCTGTTTCATGCCATTGGGATGCGGGATGTGGGACGATCGGTGTTCCGGATGGATCATCTGGAAAACCGGCTGATGCTGGCGGCGGCTGCCCTGGGGGTATGCCTCCAGGTGCTGGTGACGGAAAACAGCCGCCTGGTGGCTCTGTTCCAGACGGCGGCCCTTTCTGGAGCGGAGTGGAGAGAGCTGCTGCTGCTGGCTGCCGCTCCCATGGCGGCCCATGAGCTTCTGGCAGCTCTTAGCTGGATTTCCGGAGTGCGGGATCCGGCTAAGAAGGAGCGGTCCGGCTCATAGGAGCTTCAGGAGCCCCAGAAGGACCAGGACCAGACCTCCGGTCCTGGACGGATCCAGGGATCGCCGGACGGCGGGCCGCCGGCGTCTGCGTTCCAGGGTCAGGACGCTTTTCCTTCCCAGTCCGGCTCCCAGGCGGACGGAGATGAAGCTGAAGGACAGGGAAAGGAAAAAAAGCACAGCCAGAGATGTCCCGGCCAGTCCGGCTCCCAGGCCTGCGGCTCCGTTGTCGGAGGAAAGTCCCATGGCCAGAAAAAAAGAACCAGAGACAGAGAGCCGCTCCGCGCCGCCTTTTCCGGGCAAGGAGGCCGGGGCCGGGGCGGATGTAAAACGGGAAAAGCCCAGGAGCATCAGAAGGCTGGCGCTTAAAAAAACGGGAAGCTCCTCCGGGAGCAGGGGCCGGAGAACGGTCCCCAGGGCGGAGGCTGCGGTCAGCACCGCCGCCGGACAGAGGGCCAGGATCCATGCGGAGCCCCTGGGGATCCTTACGTTTCCGGCTCCGCAGACGAAGCTGGCGGCAAAGGAGTCGGCGCAGAGCGCGGCTGTAAAAAGAAAAAGTGAGGACAGATCACTCATTTTTATACCAGATTCACAAAAGATCGCTTATGATATCATATTGACAGGCGGAATATTTGGTTCCGGGTATTCCAATTTGATTGGAAAATTGATACAATAAGACGATACCCGGCCTTTGGAAGCAGAAAGAAGAAGGGAAATGGTCATGAAAAAGAACATCAGGCTGACGCTGGAATACGACGGCTCCAGATACGACGGATGGCAGAAACAGGGAAATACAGAGAATACCATCCAGGGAAAGCTGGAGGCGGTGCTTTATAAATGGACTGGACAGGCCGTGGAGGTCCATGGCTCCGGCCGCACCGACGCGGGAGTCCACGCCAGGGGGCAGGCAGCCAATTTCCATATTGAGGAGCGGTTCTGTCCGTCGGCAGCAGCGGCCATGGAGTATCTGAACCGGTATCTGCCGGAGGATATCCGGGTCACCGGCGCATCGGAAGCGCCGGAGCGGTTCCACAGCCGCCTTTCGGCAGTGCGAAAGACGTATGCATACTATGTGGAGACTGCGGATAAGAAGAGCGTATTTGAGAGAAAATACGTATACGGACTGGGCCGCCGGCTGGATATCCCGGCCATGGAGCAGGCGGCAGGATATCTTCTGGGAGAGCATGATTTTAAAAGCTTCTGCTCCAATAAGAGAATGAAAAAGAGTACGGTCCGCCGGCTGGAACGGATCGGGATCGATGAAGACGGGACAAAGGTGGTGTTTACCTACACAGGAAACGGATTTTTATATAATATGGTGCGGATCCTTACGGGGACGCTCCTGGAGGTGGGCCTGGGAAAACGGAAGCCGGAGGAGATGAAGGCTGTCCTGGAGGCCGGAAGCCGGGAGGCGGCCGGAGCAACGGCTCCGCCGGAGGGCCTGTTTCTTATGGGTGTGGAATATGACGGGGAGGCATAGGATGGGAGAAAAAGAGCGGCTGGAAAAATTGGAGTCTGCAGAGATTCCGGCGGCCCGGGAGGAGGATACAGAAACCATAGCGGCCGGCGGAAGGACGAACCAGGGAGAAGCCGGTCTCAATGGGGACGGCGAGCTGTCGGTGGAGGCAGTGAGACGGTGGCTTCTGTGGGCAGGGCTGGCCCTGGGGATCTGTCTGGCCGCGTCCTGTATCCTGGGGGCCGTGTTTCTGGTGCAGAACCGGAAGCCGACGGTGATCCTGACCGTGGATGGAAAAGACAGCGGCGAGCTGGTTTTAAACCGGAAGGGAGGGGTGATCCGGGAAAACGGGAATCCGGCCTCCATGGAGGGGCTTTCTCTGCGGGAGTGCTGTGAACGCCTGCTGGAGGAGCTTCACGGAAAGCAGCAGCTGGAGGATCAGGAGGCAGCCCTGTTTACCGTGCGTCCGGCTGAGGACGCGGTACGGGTGGATACGGAGAGGATGGCAGAGGAGATCGCCGTAACGGCTGAGCTGTTTCTCAAGGCCCGTCAGGCCAAGGGCGCCGTGTATGCCGGGAGTATCTCGGAGGAGCCGGAGGTTATGGCGCTGGTCAGGGAAAACGGCTGTTCTGTGGGAAAGGCGGCCATGGTCCAGGATCTTCTGGAACGGAACGTGCGGGTCCGGGAGGCTGACTGCGGCAGGCTGTGCCAGATGGATATGGGAGCCTTGTTTCGGGAAATGGATCAGAAAAATTATCAGACCTCGTTCCTGGTGGCCACAGCGGGAAAGCTTTATCAGGTAAAAGAGGACAGGCCCGCCGGGACGGATCCGGCGAAGCAGACGGCTGGCGAGTCTGGAACAGAGACGGACGAAGAACCCGGGACCTCTTCCGTGAAGGATGGGACCGGCGGAGCGTCAGAAAAACGCGGCCCCGGAAGCCTTGACGGGAAAGAGCCTCCGGAGAAAGCGGTGAGGGAGCCGCAGGGAGAGGAAGGAAAACCGGAAGAGGACGGAAGAGAAGCAGCTTCAGAAGAAATGGGAACCGGAGAGCCGTCTGGGGAAGAGACAGAGCCGGGAAGCCAGGAGCCGTCTGAGTCTGTACCGGAGAGAACGGAAGCCACAGCGGCATCCGGAACGTCCGCAGCGGCCCCGGAGACCATGGCGCCAGGGACATCTTCATTGGCCCCGGAGACCGCCGCAGAGCCGTCTGAGCCTGTACCGGAGACCTCAGCGCCGGCTGCCGAAACGGCTGCGCCGGAGCCGTCCGCTGCCGCACCGGGTATGCTGACTCCTGTGAGCCCAACGCCGGAGGAGACCCCGGCGTCGGAAACCGAGGCGCCCAGACCTCCGGAAACGCCGCCTGCCACTGAGCCCCATACCGTAGGGCCGGGGATCCTGGAGGATGTGGTCCCGGCCGGCTGACGCCCGGCGGAGCGTTTCGGAGAATGGATATGTTGGTAAAAACGGATTTGTGAGAAAAATTGAAAATACCACTTGACGAAACCGGAAAGCCGCGTTATAATAGTCCACGTTGATGCGATGGGCTATCGCCAAATGGTAAGGCAACGGACTCTGACTCCGTCATTTTCAAGGTTCGAATCCTTGTAGCCCAGCTGGAATAGAGACGAGAAACATTGAGTTTACAATGGTTTTTCGTCTCTTTTTGTTTTTGGATACAGAGAGCTTCGGGGGATGGGACGGACGCGGCCACCGTGAAAGTGCACATGAATATGGGAGAAATGAAAGATCCTGTTGTGCAAAGTGATTGACAATCTTTATTCTCCAGGGTAAAATGAAGGGGTGAGCCCGTTGGAATAATAACAGGCGTCTCTGCGGCGCCCGGAAAAAGGAGAGAATATTATGATTGACACCATTGCTACCAGAGCCGTTGATCAGAATGAAAAGGTCCTTACCGATCTGGCTAAGAAGATCTGGGAAAATCCCGAGACTGCGTTTAATGAAGTGAAGGCATGTGAATGGACGGCAGAGGTCCTTCGCAGCGCCGGCTTTGAGGTGGAAACAGGATATGTGGGAATGCCCACGGCCATCCGCGCCGTATGGGGAAAAGGCCATCCGGTGATCGGCTTTCTGGGCGAGTATGACGCGCTTCCCGGGCTGAGCCAGAAGGTCAGCACAGAAAAGGAACCGGTTACTCCGGGTGCTGCGGGACAGGGCTGCGGCCATAACCTTTTAGGGGTTGCCTGTCTGGGAGCCGCTCTTGGAATGAAAGCAGAGCTGGAGGCCACAGGCAAAGAGGGTACAGTGGTATTTTACGGCTGCCCGGCAGAGGAGGTCCTTACGGGTAAGGCGTTTATGGCAAGAGGAGGAGCGTTTACAGAGCTGGACGCAGCGTTTTCCTGGCATGGCTCCACCAATAACCATGTGACGCTGGGAACCATGACCGGACTGAATAGTGCCATTTTCCATTTTAATGGGATCACGGCCCATGCCGGAGGAGACCCGCACAACGGCCGGTCTGCCCTGGACGCCGTGGAGCTGACCAGCGTGGGCGCCAACTATCTGCGGGAGCATGTGACCAGCGACGTCCGCATCCACTATGTGATCAAGGAAGGCGGCACCGCTCCCAATATCGTTCCGGATAAGGCCAGCGTATGGTATTACGTCCGCGCCTTAAGCCGGGAGGCTGTGGAGGATACATACAGGCGTCTGGTGAAGGTGGCCGAGGGTGCTGCCCATATGACGGAGACCGAGCTGGAGGTAGAGTACCTGGGCGGCTGCTACAATACATTAAATCCGGTGATGCTCACCAACCTGACCCACGATGTGATGGAAGAGGTGGAAAGGCCCCACTGGACCGAGGAGGAGCTGGCCTTTGCGAAGGTCCTCAATGAAAAGAGCCAGCAGTATGAGAAGGTAAAGGCGTCGGGCGCTCTGGAGGACGGTCCTCTGGATACGAAGGTATCCCCGGTGCTCCATGAGAACGGCTACGGCTCCACCGATGTGGGAGACGTGCAGCATATCGTTCCCTGTGTGCAGGTGATGACGGCGACCTGCAACCTGGCAGCTCCGGGCCACAGCTGGCAGATCACTGCCTGTGCCGGTATGAGCATCGGAATGAAGGGCATGCTTTACGGAGCAAAGGTGATGGCAGCCACAGCCATGAAGCTGGTGGACGATCCGAAGCTGGTGGAAGAGGCGAAGGAAGAGTTTAAGAAGCAGATGAACGGAAAAACGTACAAGTGCCCGGTGACTGAGGAGATCGTGGTTCCGGCGCCGGTACAGTAACCGGAAATATGAAATCCGGGGATGCGGGAGTCGGGATCCTAAGATCCTGGATCCTGCGGCCGGAGGGATGAAAAACGGGGCTTTTTCCTGGAAATGGGAAAAAGTCCCGTAGTTTGAAAAAAATGCTTGACATTTTGGCGGAATATATGTATAATGTAATTCGCAGTTGAGAAACTGAAAAGACAGGTTATGAATAATGGGCTATCGCCAAATGGTAAGGCAACGGACTCTGACTCCGTCATTTTCAAGGTTCGAATCCTTGTAGCCCAGCTGGAAAGCGTTTAGATGTTGGGGATCCAATGTTTAGGCGCTTTTTTGATACAGAGCCTATTGCCTGGAAAGGAAAAATGGGTTAGAATGAAAACGGGCGCCGGGGCTGTCCTGGAGCTTTAAGCGAGGCGGGAACGAACATGTACCAGTTTAAGAGCCGTGTCCGGTACAGTGAGACCGGTGTGGATGCAAGACTGTCCCTTATGGGGATCATGAACTATATGCAGGACTGCTCTACCTTCCAGTCGGAGGACTGTGGAGTGGGGCTTTCCTATCTGGAGGAAAAAAAGCGGGCGTGGCTTTTGTCCTCCTGGCAGATCCAGATTTTAAGAAGGCCGGCCCTGGGCGAGGAGATCACGATCTGTACCTGGCCCTATGAGGTAAAGGGGATTTATGCCCTAAGGAATTTTATGATCCTGGACCAGGAGGGGAATTACCTGGTAAAGGCCAATTCCTGCTGGTTCCTTTTCGATACGGAGGCCGGAAAGCCGGTCCGTGTCACAAGGAGCGACGTGGACGCCTACGGAGATGAGGAGCCGAAGCTTTCCATGGAGTACGCCCCCAGAAAGATCCGCCTTCCGGAGGATATGGAGGAGGCGGGACGGCTGGTGATCATGAAGCACCAGATCGATACCAACCACCATGTCAATAATGCCCAGTATGTGGATATGGCGGTGGAGGCGCTTCCGGAGGAGGCCGATGGAAGGGAGATCACAGAAATCCGGGCTGAGTATAAAAAGGCGGCGGTGCTGGGAGATATGGCAGTGCTCATGCGGGCAGCCGGGGAGGATGGATACGTGGTGTCCATCTGCGGCGGAGACGGAAGTGTCTTTGCCAATGTGGAACTGAAGGCGGCGCCGAAGGGCGCTTAGAAAAAAGAGAGGACGAAGGACATGCTGGAGCTTGGAAGAATGCAGACACTGGAGATCGTAAAAGAAAAGGATTTCGGAGTGTATCTGGGGGAGCCTGGAAAGAGCGCCGGAGGAGCTGAGAAGGGCGTTTTGCTGCCGAAAAAGCAGGTGCCCGAGGGCGCAAAGATCGGGGATTCCCTGGAGGTTTTTTTATATAAGGATTCGGAGGACCGGATCATTGCCACCACCACGAGGCCGAAGCTCTCCCTGGGAGAGACGGCGGTGCTGGAGGTGAAGGAAACGTCGAAGATCGGCGCATTCCTGGATATGGGGCTGGAAAAGGATCTTCTTCTGCCCTTTAAGGAACAGACCCATGCGGTGAGAAAGGGAGAAAAATGCCTGGCGGCCCTTTATGTGGATAAGAGCAGGCGTCTGGCGGCCACCATGAAGGTATATTCGTATTTGAGGAGCGACGCCCCCTATAAAACGGGAGACGAGGTAAGCGGCTTTGTATTCGAGATTAATCCGGAGCTGGGAGCCTTTGTGGCTGTGGACGGGATCTATCATGGAATGATTCCCAGGAGAGAGCTGTTCGGGGGCTTCAAGGTGGGCCAGGAGGTCCGCTGCCGTGTGACCAAGGTGCGCGGGGACGGCAAGCTGGATCTGAGCGCCAGGGAGAAGGCCCACAATCAGATCTTTGAGGATGCAGAGCTGGTTATGAAGGTGATCGGGGAATTTGACGGAGTGCTGCCCTTTAACGATAAGGCGGATCCGGAGGTGATCGCCCGCGAGTTCCGGCTCAGCAAGAACGCTTTTAAACGCGCTGTCGGCCATCTTTTAAAAGAGGGTAAGATAGAGATAACAGAAAAAAGTATCAGAGTATTGGAGGAAACAAAATGAAGAAAGTGATCAGCACAACAAATGCACCTGCAGCAATCGGTCCTTACTCCCAGGCCATCGAGGCCAACGGCTTTGTATTCGCTTCCGGCCAGATTCCTGTTGATCCGGCCACTGGAGAGGTTGCCGAGGGAATCGAAGGTCAGGCAGAGCAGGTGATGAAGAACATGAAGAACCTTCTGGAAGCAGCAGGCACCTCCATGGAAAACGTTGTAAAGACAACGGTATTTATTCAGAGCATGGACGATTTCGCAACCATCAACGGAATTTATTCCAAATATTTTGAGAAGGACTGCCCGGCCCGCTCCTGTGTGGAGGTTGCCAAGCTTCCTAAGGGAGTTCTGCTGGAGATGGAAGCCATCGCTGTAAAATAAAACCGTTATTTTTGCTAAAACAGGACGAAAAGAACCAGATTTTTTAGGGAAAACAGATGCTTTTTCCGAGGTTTCCAGTCCCCATATGCAAAAGTCATGGAATTTATCACAATATTTTGGTGAATTACAATATGGAAAATCACCTCTGTTTTGTGTACCATAGGTAGCAGAGGTATACCCGCCAGGCATTGTGTTGTCACGGATGCCGGCGGGTATTTTGTTTTCTAGTTTTACAATGGGGAGGAAGCATGTCGGGATTAGTATTAAAAAATGTGAATAAGATTTATCCTGGAGGGCATCAGTCGGTGAAGGACTTTTCCCTGGAGGTCAGGGACCGGGAGTTTTTGATCCTGGTGGGGCCTGCCGGGTGCGGGAAATCCGCATTGCTGCGGATGATCGGCGGGCTGGATGAGATCAGCTCCGGTTCTCTTTTCATCGATGGAAAGGATATGACGGATGCGGATCCCAAGGACAGGAACATTGCCATGCTGTTTAAGAACAGCGTGCTGTATCCGGGCATGACGGTGGCAGATAATCTTTCTTTTGCCCTGCGTATGGGGAAAATGGCCCAGGAGGAGATCGACGGGAGGATCCGGGAGATCGCCGGATATCTGAACCTTTCCGGGATCCTGGATAAAAAACCGGAGGAGCTGACCGGGGAGGAAACGTACCGGGCGCTTCTGGGACGGGCCATGATGCGCCACCCGGGCATCCTTCTGTTAGACAGTACCATTGCGGATCTGGAGGAGAGCCTTCAGAAGGTAATGCGGAAGGAATTTAAGGATATTCATAAAAAGACGGATATGACGGTGATCTATGTGACCGACAACCAGGAAACGGCCATGACCCTGGGAACCAGGATGGTGGTCATGAACGAGGGCTCCATCTGCCAGGACGGCACGCCGGAGGAGCTGGCAGCCCATCCGGTCAACTGCTTTGTGGGCGGAGTCGTAGGCCGGTCGCCTATGAATTTCTTCCTTATGAAGGTATTTTCAGAAGAGGGAAGGATCGGCCTCCAGGGGGCCAGCGGCCGTATGCTGGTTCCGGAGTCTGTGGGAAGCGTCCTGGAAAAGAACGGCTATGCGGGCAAGGAAGTGGTCGTGGGGATCCGGGCGGAGGATATCCATATGGCCAGCGCAGCGGAGGACGGCCAGGACGGTCATTTCTCCGGCCGATTCCAGGAACAGGCCGGAAAGGGAGCCCTGCTCCGGTTCCAGACCGGGGATGCGGAGGGCGTCTGCCTGGCGGAGGGAAAAGCGGAATTCCGGGAGGACGAAAAGCTCTACCTTTCCGTGGACGCCGAAAAGCTCTATCTGTTTGATAAGGATACCGAAAAAAACATCCTGTAAGAGGGGAAAATACTGGATTCCGGCGTCGGCTGCGGCGCCGGATTGTTTTTTTGTGAAAAAACACAAAATTTTTCTTTCCTTTTTTGTGATTTTGCATTAAAATAGAATCTGAATGAATGTCTATATTGTGAAAAGGAGAGAAGGCTATGATTTCAAATCAGATCTTGCAGTCGAATATTGACGGACTGAAAGAAATTACCAGGATCGACCTCTGCGTCTGCGATGTGGAAGGAAAGGTTCTGGCCTCCACGTTTGAGCAGGCAGAAGAGTATGAGAGCTCCATCCTTGCCTTTGCAGATTCTCCGGCAGACAGTCAGGTGATTTCCGGCTATCAGTTTTTTAAGGTATTTGACGAGCACCAGCTGGAATACATCCTCCTTGCAAAGGGAGGCAGCGACGATGTGTATATGGTGGGAAAGCTGGCGGCGTTCCAGATCCAGAATCTGCTGGTGGCCTATAAGGAACGGTTTGACAAGGATAATTTTATTAAAAACCTTCTGCTGGATAACCTGCTTCTGGTGGATATCTATAACCGGGCGAAAAAGCTCCATATCGAGACCAATGTAAAGCGCGTGGTATTCCTTATTGAAACGAAAAATGAGAAGGATGTCAACGCCCTGGAAACCGTAAGAAGCCTGTTTTCTGCAAAGACCAAGGACTTTATTACGGCTGTGGATGAAAAGAATATCATCCTTGTGCGGGAGGTAAAGCCCGGAGAGACGTATGAGGACCTGGAAAAAACGGCCAACACGATCCTGGATATGCTGAACACAGAGGCCATGTCCAAGGTTCATATTGCGTTCGGCACCATTGTCAACGAGATCAAGGACGTTTCCCGTTCCTATAAGGAAGCCAAAATGGCCCTGGATGTGGGAAAGATCTTTTACAGCGGAAAGAATGTGGTGGCGTATTCCAACCTGGGCATCGGGCGTCTGATCTACCAGCTTCCGCTTCCCCTGTGCCGGATGTTCATTAAGGAGATCTTCGATGGGAAGAACCCGGATGAATTTGACGAGGAGACGCTGACCACCATCAATAAGTTCTTTGAAAACAGCCTGAACGTTTCGGAGACCTCCAGACAGCTCTATATCCACAGAAATACGCTGGTGTACCGTCTGGATAAGCTTCAGAAGAGTACGGGACTGGATCTTCGTGTGTTTGAGGATGCCATTACCTTTAAGATCGCGCTGATGGTAGTAAAATACATGAAGTATATGGAGAATCTGGATTACTAATATGATAGAAATTTCAAAGCTGACAAAGACCTACGAGAAGAGCAGCCGTGCTCTTAAGAACGTAAGCCTTACCATCGACGATGGGGAGTTTGTCTTTATCACAGGCCGGAGTGGTTCCGGGAAGTCGACCCTGCTCAGAATCCTTCTGAAAGAGGTGGAACCCACTTCTGGCCGTGTTGTCGTGAATGACATGGACCTGGGGCGGATGTCCCGCCGCTATGTACCCAAGTACCGGAGACAGCTTGGTGTGGTATTCCAGGACTTCCGCCTGTTAAAGGACCGGAATGTTTATGAAAATGTGGCCTTTGCCCAGCGGGTCATCGGCGTTTCCGGAAGGGGGATCCGGGAATCGGTCCCGGAGATGCTGAGGATGGTGGGCCTTTCCTCCAAATATAAATCCTTCCCGAACCAGCTTTCCGGCGGAGAGCAGCAGCGTGTGGCCATTGCCAGAGCCCTCATCAACCGGCCGGAGATCCTTCTGGCCGACGAGCCCACGGGAAATCTGGATCCCCATAACGCCATGGAGATCATGGGTCTTCTGGAAGAGATCAACCGCCAGGGAACCACAGTGGTGGTGGTGACCCACAGCAGCGAGATCGTGGACATGATGAGAAAACGGGTGATCACCATTGAACGCGGCGTCGTAGTGGGCGATGAGAAAGAAAGCGGGTACTGGTATGAGGATTAGCACGTTCTGGTTCTGTCTGAAGCAGGGCCTTGTGAATATATGCAGAAATATCTGGTTTTCCCTGGCGTCGGCCGCGATCATTTCTGCATGTATTTTTTTGTTCTGTGTATTTTATTCGATCATCACCAATGTTCAGTACATGGTGGTCACTGCCGAATCCACCATGGGGATCACGGTGTTTTTCGATGAGTCTCTGACGGAGGAGGAGATCCATGCCATTGGAGAAGAGATCCGTAAGGACCAGGGAACGGTCATCAAGGATATGAGGTTCACCTCTGCTGAGGAGGCTTGGGAAGGCTTTAAAAAGGAATACTTTGGGGAGAACAGCGATCTGGCAGAGGGATTTTCAGACGACAATCCTCTGACGGGCTCCTCCTCTTATGAAATTTTTCTTTACGACATCAACGACCAGGAGCCGGTGGTCCGGTATCTGGAGGGAGTCTCTGGCGTCCGGAAGGTCAATTATTCCAACAGCGCGGCGGCAGGGCTATCCAGCTTCAACAAGATCCTGGCCATGCTGTTTGGGGCGATCATCCTAATGCTTCTGGCGGTGGCGGTGTTCCTGATCAGCAATACCATCTCCGTGGCGGCTGGGATGCGGAAAAATGAGAATAAGATCATGCGGCTCATCGGCGCCACCAACTTTATGATCCGGGCCCCCTTTGTGGTGGAGGGAACGATCCTGGGACTCCTGGGAGCGGCCATCCCTCTGGGAGCCATGTATTTCGGATACCGCCAGACGGTGGCATATGTGGTGGGGCGGTTCCAGATCCTGTCCGGGATCATCCGTTTCCTTCCCATTGAGGAGATCTATCCGTCCATGGCGGCAATTTCCCTGGCTCTGGGCGGCGGCCTGGGCCTTGTGGTCAGCTTTCTGACCATCCGGAAGCATTTGAAGGTATAGGAGGCGTTGCGGTGAAAAAAACAGGAAAAGCGGCGGCGGCCGGCCTTGCGGCTGTCTTAAGTCTCTGTCTTGCGGTTCCAGCCTGGGCCACGGGAAGCCTGGACGACGCGAAAAAGAAAAAGAGCAGTCTGGAGGAGGAAAAAAAGAAGACGGAAGCCGCCATAAAGAGCCTGGAAGGGTTAAAGAGCGACGCGGCGGCCTATGTGAAAAAGCTGGACGCCAATCTGGAGGCCATCAGCGATGAGCTTTCCAGGCTTGGCGAGGAGATCGAGATCAAGGAGGACCAGATCGAGGCCACAAAGGCGGAGCTGGCGGATGCGAAGCTGGTGGAAAAAGACCAGTATGAATCCATGAAGCTCCGGATAAAATATATGTATGAGAAGGGAGACAGCTCCTATGTGGACCTTCTCATGGAATCCGGTTCCCTGTCGGAGCTTTTAAATAAGGCAGAATATATAGGAAAGATCTCGGCCTATGACAGGCAGAAGCTGGACGAATATGTGGCCACCAAGGAGCAGATCCAGACCAAGGAGATCGAGCTGGAAACGGAGCATGGGGAGCTTCTGGGCCTTCAGGAGGAGACGGAGGCCAAGCACGCGTCGGTGGAACAGCTTCTTTCTGCCAAGCAGTCAGAGCTTAAGAAGTATGAGAGCCAGATCAGCGCGGCTGAGGGGCAGCTCTCGGAGTATGAAAAGGATATCAAGGCTCAGGAGGACTCCATCAAAGCCATCGAGGCAGAGATGCGGCGGAAAGAGGAAGAAGCCAGGAAGAAGGCAGAGGCGGCTGGAAAGACGTATAAAACAAAGAATCTGGGGGACATTAGCTTCACATGGCCCTGTCCGTCCAGCGGACGGATCACCTCGGGCTTTGGCGGCCGGTCCTCACCAACGGAGGGAGCCTCCTCCAACCACAAGGGAATCGACATCGGAGCCTCCACGGGCTCCGGGATCGTTGCTGCAGCAGACGGAGAGGTGGTGGTCTCCACATACAGCTATTCGGCTGGGAATTATGTGATGATCAACCACGGAGGCGGAGTTTATACAGTCTATATGCACGCCTCCAAGCTGCTGGCATCGGTGGGCGATCAGGTGAAGAAGGGGCAGACCATCGCCAAGGTGGGCTCCACGGGATATTCCACAGGACCGCATCTGCATTTCGGGATCCGGGTAAACGGTACATATGTGAATCCCAGACAGTATGTGAGCCCATGACCGGGGGCGTAAAACAGGAAAGGACAAAATTGCTATGACAGAAACAAACCTGGAAGAGAAAAATCTGGAAGAGGGCCGGGATAACGGCGGAAACGAGGGTCCGGAACATGACAGGGGAGAACGGAAGGAAAACGGCCGGGGCCGGTTCTGGAAGGGAGCTTTGGCCGGATCTCTGGTGACAGCCTTTGTGGTGCTGGCGGCGGTGGGAATGGCAGCCGGTATCTGGATCATGGGCAGGCAGACCCAGGGAACCCGCCAGGCGGTCCTTCCGGAGCCGGAGGGAGAGTATGACCTGGACATGGGACGGCTTGCTCCGAAGCTGGGTTATATGCAGCAGCTCATTAACCAGTATTATTTATTTGACGAGGACGAGGAACGGGAAAATCCGGAGGACTGGATCTATACGGGCTATGTATATTCCCTTAAGGATCCCTATTCCACCTACTATACGGCGGAGGAATATGAGAGCGTCCAGGAAAGCAGCAACGGCGCGTACTGCGGCATCGGCGTCCAGGTGAGCCAGAATGTGAATACGGGGATCATCACAGTGATCCGGGTGTTCAAGGGCTCCCCGGCAGATAAGGCCGGTATGCGTCCGGGGGATGTGATCACCGGCGTAGGCGATGTGGATGCGGCGGGGATGGATCTGAGCATCCTGGTGAGCGACCATATTAAGGGGGAAGAAGGAACGGAGGTGACGGTCACGGTGTTCCGGGAGTCCATTGAGGACAGCCTGGATCTGACCATGACCCGGGAGATCGTGGAGAATCCCACGGTGGAGTATGATCTGCTGGAGAATAACGTGGGATATATTTCCATCTCTGCCTTTGAGGAGGTCACAGGCGACCAGTTTAAAACGGCTGCGGATTCCCTGCTGGGCAAGGGAGCGAAGAGCCTCATTGTGGATCTGCGGAACAACGGCGGCGGCGTTGTGTCGGCGTCTACGGATATTGCAGACTACCTTCTTCCCGATGGGAAGACCATCGTGAGCTTTAAAGGAAAGGGCGTGGATGACACCGTAAAGCTCACCGAGGACGGCCATCAGGTGGATGTTCCCATTATCCTTCTGGTCAACGGAGAGAGCGCCAGCGCGTCGGAGGTGCTTACTGGAGCGCTGAAGGACAATGGCTGGGCCACCGTGGTGGGTACCAAGACCTTCGGAAAGGGCATTGCCCAGGGAATCTTCGACCTGCCAGACGGCAGCGCCTTAAAGCTCACAACGGCGTATTATTACGTTCCCTCCGGCGAGTGCATCCACGAGGTGGGCATCGAGCCGGATCTTCTGGTGGAGCTGGACGAGGGCCTGGAGAGCATGATCGAGATACCCAGGGACCAGGACAACCAGTTAAAGGCGGCCATGGACGTGGCTGTCAATGGTCTGGAGGAGGCAAAAGCGCGCGTGGAGGAATCTGCGGCGGCGCTGGAGGCTGAGGCTGGAGAAGAGGAAGAGACTGCCGGAGAGGGGCAGTAAGGAGGATAGACGGGTATACTGCCGATGGAAACGGAGTATGCGCGGAGGATCCGGGCAGATAAGGAAGGCGCGGAGATCGCCGCAAAAAAGGGGAGTGATTCCTCTGGATGCGGCGGTTTCCGCATTTTTTATGTGGTTTTCTTCCTATTATATATGTGCAGAAAAACAGGATATGCACAGATTGTAAAAATTGCAGAAAAGTGCTTGCATTTTAAAGGATTTTATGTTATGCTGTCAGAGCTGTGGCATGATAGCTGAGAAGCGTGAGGTTGCTGCCTGGAAATGGCAGGTTTTCCGTGGAGCGAATGTCAAGTTAGGAAACTGGCGACAAGTCAC
>CAJMRM010000033.1 GCA_905215775.1 uncultured bacterium | reverse complement strand
CGATGCAAGAAAAATTTCATTTTCAGGCAAAAGGAATGCCGCTAATAAAATTTCAAGAAGCAGACAAAATTAAGAGTTTGCAAGCGGGGAAGATTTATGCGAAAACTCTTGGATATTATCGTAAAAGAGAAGAAGAAACCGGTGATTGTGAAGTTGGGGACAAGTATGAAGCCATGATTCATATTAACGAAGCTACGATTTATTTTCCTGATACTGGAGAAACCGTTGCAGTTAATGATGATTTGTTAAAAACATCTGAATCAAACGATTTCGTTTTCTGTATGTTTGGAGTAAATCCAACAGAAGAAAAATTTAGATTTACAGATAAACAAAAAGAAAAAATGCTATCATTTGGCGATACGGCATTGATCGTTTTAGACCATGATGAATTTATTCGTAGGGTAAAAGTTGCGGCTGAACAAGCAGGTTATAAAGTTTATTTCAAGCCAGTTCAATATTATGATCCAACTATTGATGGTGGGAATATGTTAATTTCATTGCTTGCAGGAATGTGGAATATTGCTTTTTGGAAACGTGATTCGTATACCTATCAGCAGGAAGTAAGATTTGTATTTACGCCAGGTGATGAAAATATAGATCATATCGAATTGGATATTGGTGATATTAGTGATATTACAGCAATCATTTCTGCTAAATCAGCGTTATCAGCAATAGTTGAAAAAGCGGATTCTTCGGAAACAGAAAGTGACTTAAAATAATCGGGTGGTGAATGCTACCAAGAAAGCGAGGTGTTATGATGACCATAGAAGAAATTCTTGCAGGAGAATCGAAAAATGTGGAGTTCAAAGAGAACCTGCCGGAGAAAAGCATCAAATATATGAAATCTGTGGTTGCCTTTGCGAATGGAACCGGAGGGAAAATCATTTTCGGAATTGCCGATAAAACCAGAGAGGTTGTCGGCTTTGACAAAGAAGATGTGTTCAAGAAAATGGATGCCATTGCCAATGCTGTATCAGACAGCTGTGAACCGGCAATTATCCCAGATATCTGTTTACAGACGGTTGATGGTAAGACTGTCATTGTGGTAGAGGTTTCTGAGGGCAGACAGCGCCCGTATTATATCAAAGCCCTTGGCAGAGATGGCGGTGTATATGTCCGTGTTGCCGGAACTACCCGCCTTGCCGATGAGTATATGATAAAAGAATTGTTGTTTGAGGGCAGTAATCGTTACTACGATCAGGCTTTATGTACTGGATTAAATGTTACAGATGAAGATATTGATGCCCTTTGCAAAGCTATGAAAGAGCAGGCTGTCAGAAATGCTCGTACAGAGGAACAGAAAGCATCGATTAAAGATGTGGGAAGACAGCAGTTGCGTTCCTAGGGAATTTTAATTGAGAGTGATGGAAAAGATTATCCATCCAATGCGTTTGCTATTTTGACAGGCAACGGCGGACTTCATGTTGTAACGCAATGTGGCGTGTTCAAAGGTACAACGAAAGCGGTATTTGTTGACCGTAGAGAATACACCGGTCCGCTATGGGAGCAAATAGATGAAGCTTTTCAGTTTGTTCTGAGAAATATTCATTTGGGTGCTACCATTGTGGGAATTTATCGACAGGATATTTATGAGATTCCACCGGATGCCATTCGTGAGTTGATTATCAATGCCATGGTACATCGTAGTTATCTGGATCATGGCACAATACAGGTTGCGGTATATGACAACCGATTGGAAATCACTTCTCCCGGAAAGCTGCCGATGGGGCAAACAATGGAGCGTATGAAAGAAGGCTATTCCAAAATCAGAAATGAAGCCCTCGCCCATGCGTTTGCATATATGAACCTGATCGAACATTGGGGAAGCGGCATTCCGAGAATTATTGATAAAGTAAAAGCTGCCGGACTGCGGGAGCCGGAGTTTATTGGCGGCGAAGTTGATTTGCGTATCAATATTTATCGAGGACAGGTTGACGGCACTGTTGATCTCAATGACCTCAATAACGCCATTAAAGTGCCGGATACTATTGATAAAATGCCGAATAAAACAGAAATAGTGCCAGATAATATAAAAAAAATGCCGGATAGTGGCAATGAAGTGCCAGATACGACTGAGAAAATGCCGGATAGTGAACAGGAACAACAAATCTATAAATATGTATTGGAAAATGGCTCTATTACTACTGCTGAAACAGTAGAGATTTTAAAGGTAAAACATCGTAGAGCCAGAGCTGTCTTGCTGAATATGGTTAAGGACGGTTATTTGAGAAAAGAGGGTGCGGCACGAAGCACTATTTACGTAAAAAATACGGAAGGGAGATAATGCAGCATGGATACAGACAAAATAATACAAGATTTAAATCGCAGATTTGCTGCACCTCTGCCTGAGTTTTATCAGCGTCGTATCATTTTCTGGTACGATGAAGATAAGGAATTTGAGGATAAACTGGATGAAGTGGTTTTGGAAAATGCAAAGGTGATTGCGCTGACTGGAAATAATGCGTTTTCTGTAAAAAAACTGCTTTCAGTAGATGATTTGACCACAAATTATCTGGTTTACAGTCCGTGTGTCTATAATCGCCCGGATGATAACTGGCTTCTGGATGTAGAGCTTTACAGTGAAGAGTTTCGGGCAGATCTGATTTCTGTCTGGATGGATGAGATGGGACTTATATCAAATACCCTTCGTCATACGGGATGTACCAGACTGGGTGAGAACAATGTCAATCCAAAAGTTATGCAGTATGTCATGGGCCATTCAGATGCACAGATCACAATGAATGTCTACAATCATATTGCAGA
Source organism: uncultured bacterium (assembly GCA_905215775.1). Taxonomy (GTDB): domain Bacteria; phylum Bacillota; class Clostridia; order Lachnospirales; family Lachnospiraceae; genus Alitiscatomonas. The sequence goes on along the minus strand of CAJMRM010000033.1, from coordinate 30,064 downwards.
GAAGTCTCATGTGGAGAACGAGATGTCTAAAATGAACCTGCCAGAAACATTAACTTCTGTGGTATAAACAACCAGTGTTGTCGTAAAATGTGGTAAGAAAATTAGATGAATATATTTTTCAAATATTTGTGGTAAAAATGTGGTCAAATCAAGAAAATCGGGTGCGAAAGCAAGTGTAAAAACCCTGTGAAGCCTATAAAATTAGGGCTTCACGAAATTTACACAAAAAATTAGCACTCACCTCTTGACAGTGCTAATAACATATGTTATATTCTGCCTAGAACAAATAAACAAGATCATTTCCTTTTCAAAAGGAGGATTGTATATGAATATCAGTAAGTTTACACAAAAGTCAGTGGAGGCCGTCCAGGGCTGCGAGAAGCTGGCTTATGAATATGGAAACCAGCAGATCGACCAGGAGCATCTCCTGGTGAGCCTTCTGCGGCTGGAGGACAGCCTGATCATGAAGCTGGTGACGAAAATGGGGATCTCCGGCGGTCAGTTTTTAAATGAGGCGGAGCAGGCGTTAAATAAGCTCCCAAAGGTTTCCGGCGGCGGCCAGGTCTATCTGACCAATGACCTGAACAAGGTCCTCATCAGCGCGGAGGACGAGGCAAAGGCCATGGGCGACGAATACGTTTCTGTGGAGCATCTGTTTTTATGTCTGTTAAAGGAGCCCAATGGGGCTCTGAAGGCACTGTTCCGCTCCTATGCCATTGACCGGAATAAGTTTTTACAGGCTCTTTCCACCGTCCGCGGCAACCAGCGGGTGGTCAGCGACAATCCGGAGGCCACCTATGATACCTTAAATAAATACGGGGCCGATCTGGTGGAGCGGGCCAGGGACCAGAAGCTGGATCCGGTCATCGGCCGGGACGCGGAGATCCGGAATGTGGTCCGTATCCTGTCCAGAAAGACAAAGAATAATCCGGTGCTCATCGGAGAGCCCGGCGTCGGAAAAACGGCTGTGGTGGAGGGCCTTGCCCAGAGGATCGTCCGCGGCGATGTGCCCGAGGGCTTAAAGGATAAAAAGCTGTTTTCCCTGGACATGGGAGCCCTGGTGGCGGGAGCCAAATACCGGGGCGAATTTGAGGAACGGTTAAAGGCCGTTCTGGAGGAAGTGAAAAAGAGCGAGGGCCAGATCATCCTCTTCATCGATGAGCTCCATACCATCGTGGGGGCGGGAAAGACCGAGGGCTCCATGGACGCCGGAAATATGTTGAAGCCCATGCTGGCCAGGGGCGAGCTTCACTGCATCGGCGCCACTACCTTAGACGAATACCGGAAATATATTGAAAAGGATCCGGCCCTGGAACGGCGGTTCCAGCCGGTGACCGTGGATGAGCCTACGGTGGAGGACACCATCTCCATCCTCCGGGGTCTGAAGGACCGGTACGAGGTCTTCCATGGCGTAAAGATCACCGATTCGGCCCTGGTATCGGCGGCAGTCCTGTCCAACCGGTATATCAGCGACCGGTTCCTGCCGGATAAGGCCATCGACCTGGTGGACGAGGCCTGCGCCATGATAAAGACCGAGCTGGACTCCATGCCCACCGAGCTTGACGAGCTGTCCAGGAAGATCATGCAGCTGGAGATCGAGGAGGCGGCCCTGAAAAAGGAAACGGACCATCTGAGCCAGGAGCGGCTGGCAGATCTCCAGAGGGAGCTGGCAGAGCTTCATGACACCTTTGCCTCCCAGAAGGCCCAGTGGGAAAATGAGAAGGCGTCGGTGGACCGGCTTTCCAGCCTTCGCGAGGAGATCGAGAGCCTGCACCGCCAGATCCAGGACGCCCAGCAGAAGTATGACCTGAATAAGGCGGCGGAGCTCCAGTACGGAAGGCTGCCGCAGCTGGAAAAGGAGCTGGAGGCCGAGGAGGAGAAGGTAAGGAGCCAGGATCTGAGCCTGGTCCATGAAAGCGTTACGGAAGAGGAGATCGCCAGGATCATCTCCCGGTGGACGGGGATCCCGGTGGCAAAGCTCACAGAAAGCGAGCGGAATAAGACCCTGCATCTGGATGAGCAGCTCCATAAGCGGGTCGTGGGCCAGGACGAGGGCGTAGAGAAGGTCACAGAGGCCATCATCCGGTCCAAGGCCGGGATCAAGGATCCTACCAAGCCCATCGGCTCCTTCCTGTTCTTAGGCCCCACCGGCGTCGGAAAGACAGAGCTGGCCAAGGCCCTGGCGGAAAGCCTGTTCGACGACGAGAACAACATGGTGCGGATCGACATGAGCGAATATATGGAAAAGCACTCGGTGTCCCGTCTCATCGGAGCACCTCCAGGATATGTGGGCTATGATGAGGGCGGCCAGCTGACCGAGGCGGTCCGCAGAAAGCCTTACTGTGTCGTTTTATTTGATGAGGTGGAAAAGGCCCACCCGGATGTGTTCAACGTGCTTTTACAGGTGCTGGACGACGGGCGGATCACCGACTCCATGGGAAAGACCGTGGATTTTAAGAACACCATCATCATCCTCACCTCCAATATCGGCTCCCAGTATCTGCTGGAGGGCATCGATGAGAGCGGGAACATCCGTCCGGAGGCAGAGCAGATGGTCATGAACGACCTGCGGGCCCATTTTCGTCCGGAATTTTTAAACCGTCTGGATGAGACGATTCTCTTTAAGCCTCTGACCAAGGACAACATCGGAGGGATCGTGGACCTTCTGGCAGCAGACATCAACCGGCGTCTGGCCGATAAGGAGCTGACCATTGCCCTGTCCGACCAGGCAAAGCAGTTCATTGTGGATCATGGCTATGATCCGGTTTACGGAGCCAGACCGTTGAAGCGGTATCTGCAGAAAAATGTGGAGACCCTGGCAGCAAAGCTGATCTTTTCCGACGGCGTCCATACAGGAGATACCATCCTGATCGACGTGGTGGATGGACGGCTGACGGCGCTGGCCGAGCGATAATAGAATGATCCTGCTGACAAAGCCCGGAAGGGCGCTTCATTCAGAGGCGCTTCTTCCGGGCTTTTTATGTGTCCCGACCGCTGCGGGCAGAGGAGAAATGTTCCGATCCAGCCGGTGGTTCATGGAGAAAATTCCGAATTATTAGCACTATTTAAAACTTCTGAATATTTTTTAGTTCTTGACTTTTTATGTTTCATCGCCCATGATAGAAGGGCTGAAAAAAGCAGAAAAAAGGCTTTTAAATAAGGAGAGAGAAAAGTGGAAAAAGCAGAGACAAAAGGAGCGGCGTTTGACTTTTACGGAAAGCTTCCGCTCACAAAGGCAATTCCCCTGGGGCTTCAGCATGTGCTGGCCATGTTTGTGGGAAATCTGACCCCGATCCTCATCATCACAGGCGCCTGCGGCATTGGTGCAGGCAGTGAATTTGCAGAGCTGCAGGTGGATCTGCTGCAGAACGCCATGCTGGTGGCCGGGATCGTGACCCTGGTTCAGCTTTACGCCATCGGCCCTGTGGGTGGAAAGGTTCCCATCATCATGGGGACCAGCTCCGGCTTCATCGGTGTATTCAACAGTGTGGCAAGAGTCATGGGCGGCGGCATTGCCGGCTATGGCGCCATTATGATGGCCTCCATTCTGGGCGGCCTGTTTGAAACGGTCCTGGGATTTTTATTAAAGCCCCTGAGACGGTTTTTCCCGGCCGTGGTCACAGGCACCGTGGTCCTTTCCATTGGCCTGTCCCTGGTGTCGGTGGGTGTGAATTCCTTTGGCGGCGGAAATGCAGCCGCAGATTTCGGTTCCATTGAAAACCTGGCCCTGGGAGCACTGGTGACCGTGGTGATCATTGCCTTTAAGCACGGGACAAAGGGAATGACCAGCGCGTCCTCCATCCTCATCGGGATCATCGCCGGATACATCGCGTCGGCTGTCATGGGACTGTTCTTATCCCCAACCGGCGTCACCGCCGACGGCGTGGAATATACAAAGGCATGGGTTTTAAACTGGGACAAGGTGGCGGAGGCCTCCTGGTTCTCTGTACCGAAGCTGTTGCCGGTGCCACTGGTCTTTGATCTGCGGGCCGTCGTTCCGGTGCTGATCATGTTTATCGTGACGGCGGTGGAGACTGTGGGTGACATCTCCGGCGTAACGGAAGGCGGAATGGGACGGGAGGCAACGGATTCCGAGCTTTCCGGCGGCGTGATCTGCGACGGCCTGGGTTCCAGCTTTGCCGCCCTGTTCGGCGTGCTGCCCAACACGTCCTTCAGTCAGAACGTGGGTCTGGTAGCCATGACAAAGATCGTCAACCGGTCGGCCCTGGCCACAGGAGCCGTATTCCTGGTATTCTGCGGACTTCTTCCGAAGCTGGCGGCGCTGATCTCTATTATGCCCCAGAGCGTTCTGGGAGGAGCGGCTGTGATGATGTTTTCATCCATTATCATCAGCGGGATCCAGCTGATCACCAAGGAACCGCTGACGGCCAGAAACATCACCATCGTATCCACAGCCCTGGGCCTTGGCTACGGCATTGGCGCCAACGGCGCGGTGATCGCCGGCCTTCCCCAGGCAGTGCAGCTGATCTTCGGAGGCTCCGGTATCGTTCCGGCAGCCATCCTGGCCATTATCCTGAATATCGTGATCCCCAGGGAGAAGGAGGCCTAAGGGCAGGAACTAGGAGGGAAAGTAGTTTTTTGTGGATAAAAAAGGAGAATCATCATGAATATGTGGAAAAAGATCCTGAGTACAGTGTTAAGCGCAGCCCTGGCGGTCAGTCTGCTTGCGGGCTGCCAGTCCGGGAATGGGAATGAGAACGGATCCGGGAGCACGGCCGCAACCGAAAAGGAAACGGCAGCCGAGAGTCAGACAGAGGCTGAGGGCACAGAAGCCGGACAGACAGGCCCCATTGTTCTGACCGACCAGGCCGGCCGGTCTGTGACCCTGGAGGCTCCGGCAGAGCGGATCGTATCCTCTTATTATATTTCCACAGCCCTTCTGGTGGCCCTGGGGCTGGAGGATCATCTGACTGCCATCGAAAAAAAGGCAGATACCAGGGAGCTTTATAAGCTGGCGTCTCCCGGTCTTCTGGAGCTTCCCGGAGTGGGGACCTCCAAGGAGATTAATGTGGAGGAAACGGCAGCGACGGAGCCGGGTCTGGTGGTCCTGCCCCTGCGCTTAAAGGACAGCACTCCCTCCTTTGAGGAGCTGAATATTCCGGTGCTGGTGGTGAATCCCGAGACCCAGGAGGATTTTGAGGCCTGCCTGGCTCTCCTGGCACAGGCTACCGGGACGGAAGAGAGGGGCGCGGCGCTTCTTTCCTGTTATCATGAAAAGATGCAGGAGGCCAGGGAGCTTGTGAAGGATCTGGAACGTCCCTCTGTATATTTTTCATCGTCCTCCGATTACTTCAGCACCTGTACGGCCAGCATGTACCAGAACGATCTGATCGGCGCTGCCGGCGGCAGGAATGTGTCCGAGAGCCTGGAGGACGGTTACTGGAAGGTGGTTTCTCCCGAGGAGATCCTGGAGTGGAATCCCCAGTACATGTTTTTTACCGCCGATGCGGAGTACAGCCGTGAGGATATTCTGGCAGACGAGGCCCTTTCCGCTGTCGATGCAGTGAAGAACGGGAATGTGTTCCGTTTCCCGTCTGTCATTGAGGCGTGGGACTATCCGACTCCGTCTTCGGTCCTGGGCGTGCTCTGGCTGACCCATATGCTCCATCCGGAGGTATACAGCATGGAGCAGTATCTGGAGGAGGCCAGGGACTTTTACAGCGAGTTCTTTGGGATCTCTGTGACAGACCAGCAGCTGGGAGTATAAGGAAACGCGGCCAGGAGAACATGCATGGCCGGGGATGATGCGGGCCCTTGAAAGCCGCCGGTCTGCGGATGGCTTTACAGGGCCCGCTTTTCTGTCGTGATCTGTGCGGCAGTCTGTCAGGGGAAATATTTTTCAGAAAGTAAAAGTGGAAAATATCCGCCCTGCGGCTTATAATAGAAGAAAAGGAGGGGCCTCATGAAACAGAAAAGAAATCTGCTCCTTCTGGCGGCTCTTCTGGCGGCAGTGCTGGCATCAGCGGCAGTGGGACGGTACGGACTGACCATCTGCGATCTGTGGAAGATTTGCACTGGAACCATGGAGCATCCCATGAAGGCGGACGTTTTTTTAAAGATCCGCCTTCCCAGGATCCTGTTTGCAGGACTTACAGGAGCGGCGCTTTCGGTTTCTGGTATGGTATATCAGGAGCTGTTCCAGAATCCCCTAGTATCCCCGGACGTCATGGGAGTTTCCGGGGGAGCCTGTGTGGGGGCTGTGGCGGCTATTTTGTGCGGGGCCGGCGGCCTGTGGATCCAGGGCGCTGCCTTCTTAGCCGGAATGGCGGCAGTCCTTCTGACGGTTTGTCTGGCAAATCTCATGGGACATGGAAACCGGGTCCACCTGCTGCTTTCCGGGATCGTGGTGAAGGCGGCAGCGGATTCGGCCCTGATGGCCTTAAAATATGCGGCGGACCCGATGGGACAGCTGGCGCTTATGGACTACTGGCTCATGGGCAGCTTCCATAAGATCCGCTGGGCGGATGTGAAGGCGGCGGCCGGGCCGGTGCTTGTGCTCTTGCTGGGACTGTGGGGCTTACGGTTCCGGCTGGCGGTCCTTTCCCTGGGGGATGAGGACGCCAGAAGCCTGGGGCTATCGGTGCAGGTCGTGAAATGGACGGCTGTGTTCGGGGCGACGGCCCTGGCGGCGGCAACCGTGTCGGTGACCGGTGTGGTGACCTGGGTGGGACTGATCGTTCCCCATATGGTGCGCTTCTTTACAGGGGGAAGCCTGACGAAGTATTTTGGAACGTGCGCCGTATCCAGAGCTGTGTTTATGATCGTTACGGATACGCTGGCCCGGAGCGTCACATCGGCGGAGATCCCCATCAGTATCCTGACGTCGGCCTTTGGAGCCGTATTTCTCCTGGCAGTCCTGATGCGGAGAGAATACCGAAAGGAGGGGGCGCGTTGAGGGAAATGAAAAACGGGATAAGCAGCGGCTGCTCGCTCTGTGTCCGGGGCTTTTCCGTGTGGCGCCATGGGAGGGAGACTGTACACGACGTATCCTTCCGCCTCCGGCCCGGCCTGGTGGGGCTTTTAGGGCCGAACGGCTCGGGAAAGACCACGCTGATGAAGGGGATGCTGGATCTGGGCCTCAAAAGACAGGGGGAGATCTGGCTGGAATCCGCCGGACCCGGCGGTGAGCCCATGAAAACGGTCCGGCTGGAACGGATGGCCCCCCGGCAGCTTTCTGCCTGTCTGGCCTATGTCCCCCAGGATACGGTTTCTGGAGGGGGCTTTTCCGCTTTAGAGTTTGCAGCCATGGGAAGGACCCGCTTCCTTTCGTTTCTGGAAAATCCGGGAAGGGATGACTATGAGGCCGCCGGAAGGGCCCTGGAGGAAATGGGGATCCGGGAGCTGGCGGACAGATCCATGGATGCCCTGAGCGGAGGCGAGCGGAAGCTGGCGTGGCTTGCCAGGGCAAGGGTCCAGGAGGCACAGTGGACGATCCTGGACGAGCCTGCGGGGGGACTGGATTTTGGAAGACAGCATGATTTTTTTGCCAGCCTGAAGCGGACGGCCGGACAGCGGGCCATGGGGATCCTTGCCAGCATCCATGACCCTCAGCTGGCCTTTACCTACTGCGATCAGGTGCTTTTTATGAAGGAAGGAAGGATCCCCGCCCAGGTTTCAAGGACCGACGGGGACTTTGAAGAGAGATTTATCCGGCTGGCCGGAGGCCTGTACCATATGACGGGACAGACCGCTGAGGCCATGGGAGAAAAACCGATCATATGGAGGAGGGAAGCAGATGCTTAAATTCAGAGAATATGTGCGGGCGGAGAGCCTGGAGGACGCCTATGTGCGGAACCAGAAAAAATCGGCCCATATCCTCGGCGGCATGCTGTGGCTGAAAATGCAGAACCGGACGGTGCAGACAGTCATCGATCTGTCGGACCTGGGACTTTCCGGCATTGAGGAAACGGAAGAGGAGTACAGGATCGGTGCCATGACCAGTCTCAGGGAGCTGGAGCTTCATCCGGGGCTCGACGCCATGACCGGCGGAGCCATCCGGGAAAGCCTGCGCCACATCGTCGGCGTCCAGTTCCGGAATCTGGCCACCGTTGGCGGCAGTATTTTCGGCCGGTTTGGATTTTCTGACGTGCTGACCATGTTCCTGGCCCTGGATTCCTGGGTGGAGCTGTACCGTGGAGGTCTGGTGCCCATGGAACGGTTTGCATCAGAGGGCGCAGAAAACGATATTCTGGTGCGGATCATCGTAAAGAAGGAAAAGCGGCAGTACGCCTACCTGTCCCACAGGAATACAAAGACGGACTTCCCGGTCATGGCCTGTGCGGTGGCTGTGGGAGAAGGATGGAGAACGGGAGAAGGAGAGCGGGACGGCGGACGTGCCGTTTTCGGGGCGACTCCGGCCCGGGCCAGATCCTATGCGCTTCCGGCAGAATGGCTGGAACGGTTCCAGGCCGCCGGGGAGGGAGAGCGGAAGGCCCTGGCGTCGGAGCTTGCGTCCATGGTCCCCACCGGCAGCAATATCCGGGCGGGGAAGGAATTCCGCAGCCATCTGGCTGGAGTTCTCCTGTACCGGGGACTGATGCAGGTATTGTACGGCGGAAACGGGCAGTCCGGGGAGGACGGCGTTTTGTCAGCGGAGCGGCTGCCAGAAGAGAAGGAGGGACAGCAGGCATGAAAATTTCATTGGTCTTAAATGGGAAACAGATGGAGGCGCAGATCGCGGATGACAGGCTTCTCATTGATTTTTTACGGGATCACGGCTGCCTCAGCGTGAAGCGGGGCTGCGAGTCGTCCAACTGCGGACTCTGCACCGTGTTCATGGATGATAAGCCGGTCCTTTCCTGCTCGGTCCTGGCGGCCCGGGCCGATGGCCACAGGATCGACACCCTGGAGGGCCTCCAGAACGAGGCGGAGGAATTCGGCGCGTTCATCGCTGACCAGGGAGCGGAGCAGTGCGGCTTCTGTAATCCGGGAATGGTCATGAACGCCATCGCCATGTTCCGGGAAAACCCGGATCCCACAGACGACGAGATCCGGGAGTATCTGGCCGGGAACCTGTGCCGCTGCTCCGGCTATGAGGGCCAGCTCCGGGGGATCCGTGCGTTTATAGAATATAAAAAGAGAGGAGGAGCGTCATGAAGAATGTAAATCAGGGAATCCGGAAAAAGGACGCCATGGCGCTCCTGACGGGGAAACCGGTGTATATGGACGACCTGGCTCCCAGGGACTGCCTGATCGTTAAGGTATTGAGGAGTCCCCACGCCAACGCCATGATCCAGTCCATAAAGACGGACGCCGCCGCGCGTGTGCCGGGGATCGCAGGGATCTATACCTGGGAGGACGTGCCCGCAGAGCGGTTCACCATGGCCGGGCAGACGTATCCGGAGCCCAGTCCCTACGACCGGCTGATCCTGGACCGGCATGTGCGGTATGTGGGGGATCCAGTGGCCATTGTGGCCGGGGAGACGGAGGATGCCGTGGACCGGGCTCTGAAGCTGGTGAAGGTACAGTATGAGGTGCTCCCGGCTATTCTGGACTTCCGAAAGGCCAAGGATAACGAGATCCTGGTCCATCCCGAGGACAGCTGGAGATCCCTTTGTCCTGTGGGTGCGGACAATAAGAGAAATCTGTGTGCCAGCGACGTATCCAGCCACGGAGACGTGGATGCAGTCCTGGCAGAGTGCGATGTGCTGGTGGAAGGAACATACCATACCCTGGCCGATCAGCAGGCCATGATGGAGACCTTCCGGACCTGCTGCTATTTTGATGCCTACGGGCGTCTGAATGTTTTAAGCTCCACCCAGATCGTGTTCCATGTGCGTCGGATCATCTCCAACGCCCTGGGCATTCCCAAATCGAAGATCCGCGTTATGAAGCCCAGGATCGGCGGGGGCTTCGGGGCCAAGCAGACGGTGGTTTCCGAGATCTTCCCGGCCTTTGTAACCTGGAAGACGGGAAGGCCTTCCAAGATGATCTTTTCCCGGGTGGAGTCCCAGACGGCCTCCACGCCCCGGCACGAGATGGAGGTTTCGGTTAAGATCGGAGCCAGTAGGGATGGGATCATCCAGGCCATTGACGTATATACCTTATCCAATACCGGAGCATATGGAGAGCACGGACCAACGACCGTGGGTCTTTCCGGCCATAAATCCATTCCGCTGTACGGGACCCCCAGGGCCCACCGGTTTGCCTATGATGTGGTGTATACCAACGTGATGTCGGCGGGAGCCTACCGGGGCTACGGCGCCACCCAGGGGATCTTTGCCGTGGAGTCGGCCGTGAACCAGCTGGCGGAGAAGCTCCATATGGATCCGGTGGAGCTGCGGCTCAAGAACGTGGTGCGCCAGGGAGATGTGATGCCGGCCTATTACGGTGAGACGGCGGCAAGCTGTACCCTGGATCAATGTCTGATGCGCACGGCGGAGATGATCGGCTGGAAGGAAAAATTTCCCTGCCGGGATATGGGAAACGGAAAGGTAAGGAGTGTCGGCATCGCCATGGCAATGCAGGGCTCCGGGATCTCCGGCGTGGATGTGGGCTCGGCTTCCATCAAGCTCAACGAGGATGGCTATTATACGCTGACCATCGGAGCGGCAGACATGGGAACGGGCTGTGATACCATCCTGGCCCAGATGGCGGCGGAGTGCCTGGACTGCTCCACCGACCAGATCACCGTTTATGGGGCGGATACCGACGCCTCCCCCTACGACTCCGGTTCTTACGCGTCCAGCACCACCTATGTGACGGGAAAGGCTGTGGAAAGAGCCTGCGGAAGGCTGCTGGAGAAGATGGAGGCCAAGGCGGCGGAGCTTCTGAGGGCGCGGCATGGGGCAGAGGGCTGCGCTTCCGGGACCCCGGATGCTTCCGGCGCGGAGCTGGAGTTTGACGGGACACGCTTCCTGGATCCGGCCACCGGAGAGTCGGTGACCCTGACAGAGCTGGGAACGGCGTCCATGTGCGGCAGCCGGGAAGCCCTTCAGGTGACGGAGACCCACAGCTCGCCTGTTTCACCGCCGCCGTTTATGGCAGGAGCGGTGGAGATCGAGCTGGATAAAGAGACAGGCCATGTGGAGATCCTGGATTATGCGGCTGTGGTGGACTGCGGAACCGTTATCAATCCTAACCTGGCCCGGGTCCAGACCGAGGGCGGCATTGTCCAGGGAATCGGTATGGCTTTATATGAAAATGTTCAATACGATGCGAAGGGGCACATGATGAACAATTCGTTCATGCAGTATAAGATCCCGACCCGTTTGGATATGGGAAGGCTGCGGGTGGAATTTGAAAGCAGCTATGAGCCCACCGGCCCCTTCGGAGCCAAGTCCATCGGAGAGATCGTTATTAACACGCCCTCCCCGGCCATTGCCCATGCCATTGCCAACGCCACAGGGCTGTGGTTTAAGGAGCTTCCCATTACCAGTGAGAAGATCGCCATGGGACTGCTGAAGAAATGCGAGTAAGGCTGATCTGTCTGGCGGCTGGAAACAGCCGCCGGTTCGGAGAGAATAAGCTGTTTTATAAGATCGGAAAAAAGCCCATGTACCGGCATCTGCTGGAACGGCTGGTCTCCATCGCCGGGCGGCACAGAAATTATGAGCTTGTTCTGGTATCCCAGTATAAGGAGCTTCTCAGGGAGGCCGTCAGTCTGGCGGAGGAGGCTCCCCGGGACGACCTTTCCGGTTTCCGGGAAGGGGCCGGGGGACCAGAAGGAGAAAGTTCCCGGGAGGCCGGGGAGCCTCTGGCAGCCTGCATGAAGCTGCCCAGCCTGTATCCTGTATACAGCCCGGAAAGCCAGAACGGAATTTCTTACAGTATCCGGGCTGGGATCCTGGCGGAGGCCAGCGCTCCGGACGCGTATGTGTTCTTTGCGGCGGACCAGCCATGGCTTTCGGAGAAGACGATCGAAGCGTTCCTGGAAGCCATGGAGCATGGAGCCGGTGAAAAAGACGGACGGATCGGCTGCGTATCCCATAACGGGGAGTCCGGCAACCCGGTCTGGTTTTCCTCCGGATACCGGGAGGAGCTTTTGGCCCTCACGGGAGACCAGGGAGGAAAGCGCGTTATGAAGGCCCATATGGACCGGGTGCGGCTGTTTGAGGTGGAGGAGGCCCGGGAGCTTTTTGATATGGATACAAAAGAGGATCTGCCGGAATACAGCCAGAAGCAGCCGGGGATGGAAAAACGGTCAGAGCCACTTTGACAGAATATGGAAAAGGAGAATATTATGAAACCAGAATCCAGCGTGATCTTTTTCCCTTGCAGAAATATGGAAGAGACAAAAAATTATTATACCACAGTCCTGGAGCTTCCCATTTACAAGGATCTGGGGTCCAGCGTATGGTTTGACTGCGGGTACGGCTACCTGGCCTTCTGCGATTACGGACCGGACCGGCCCATGGCCTCCGGCCAGTGCATTTCCTTTAATCTGCCGTCTGCGGAGGCGGTGGACCAGATGTATGAAGCCTTAAAAAAACGTCCGGCTCTGGGGCTTTCCGCGCCCCCCGCCCATCATCCGAAATTTCCGGTGTATTCCTTCTTCTTTTCCGATCCCAACGGCTATACGCTGGAGTATCAGAAGACTACGGATTAAAAAACTGGGTGCAGGATAGGAAGGAATGAGCGGGAATAAGCAAATTCGTGTTTCCGAGTCCCGGATCCCCTTGAAATTATGAGGGCTTCCCGGGACTTTTTTATGGGCATTAGTTCTGCTTCGTCCACGAAAAATACGTCCTGCATCAGAGCATCCGCACTCTTACAGGACGTATTGTCATGGTTTCCGGCTGAAGCCTATATTTTGATATGCCGGAACAAGTTCTTCCTTAATGGATCTCTCCGCCCACGGCCCGGATATCGTGCGTGCTGGAGACAGCGGCTTCGATGGCGGCCTCCAGGGCTGCGGTGATGTCCGCGATGGCCATGGACGGCGTATTGGGCTTATTGACGGTCTGGGCCGGAGCGTAGGGTACATGGATAAAGCCGCCGCGGACCTTGGGGAATTCCTTATGGATATAGTAGAGGATCCCGTACATCACATGGTTGCAGATGTAGGTTCCGGCGGAGTTGGACAGAGCGGACGGATATCCGGCGTCCCGGATGGCCTGGACCATGGCCTTCACGGGAAGATTGCTGAAATACGCGGCGTCCCCGTCGGCGAAGACCGGCTCGTCGATGGGCTGGTTTCCGTCGTTATCCGGGATCCTGGCGTCGGTGACGTTGATGGCCACCCGCTCCGGCGTCACACCGGACCGGCCTCCGGCCTGCCCGACGCTGATGACGAGATCCGGCTGGAGCTCCTTCATTTTTTCATGGACCCTTTCGATGGATCTGCCGACCACCGTTGGGATCTGCATGGTGACGATCTCTGCGCCGGCGATCTCGCTTCTGATGCGCTTTACGGCCTCCCAGGCCGGGTTGATGGATTCGCCTCCGAACGGATCGAATCCTGTGACTAATACCTTCATGACGTTTCCCCTTTCCTGCTGTACACCCTGTGCGGAATGGTTTGACAAACCCATTCCGTGAATGTATGATAAGTGACAGGGCCCGGACCGGAGACGGAGATCTGCGGAACGGGACCAGAGCAGACGGCCGCACGGTGCGGCCCTTTTATAGCCTCATTATACCGGAGGCTGGAAAAATATGCAAGGAGCGAAACCATATGATGAAGATCATTATATCCCCTGCAAAGAAAATGGAAGAATGCAGCGATCTGTTTGAACCTGGCGGCTTCCCTGTGTTCCTGGACCGGACAAAACGGCTGTGCGGACAGCTCAGCTCCATGTCGGAGGAGGAGCTTAAGGGACTGTTTAAGGCCAACGAGCGGATCACCCGGGAGAACTTTGAGCGGTATCAGTCCATGGACCTGGACCGGGCCCTGACGCCTGCTCTTCTTTCCTATGTGGGGATCCAGTACCAGTATATGGCGCCCCGGCTGTTTTCCTATGACCAGTGGGAATATGTAAAAAAGCATCTGCGGATCTTAAGCGGCTTTTATGGGATCCTGCGGCCCGACGACCGCGTTACGCCGTACCGTCTGGAAATGCAGACCAGGCTGGCAGTGGACGGACGGAAGGACCTGTACGATTTCTGGGGAAGCAGTCTGTTTAAGGAGCTGACCGGAAAAACAGAGGAGGAGCCGGCGCCGGGCAGCGGCGGGACGGCAGAAAATACGCCTGTGATCGTAAATCTGGCCTCCAGGGAATACAGCAGAGCCATCGAGCCGTTCCTTACGCCGGACATCCGGTACGTCACCTGTATCTTTGGTGTATTGAAGGATGGAAAGGTAAAGGTAAAGGCCACAGAGGCAAAAATGGCCAGGGGAGAAATGGTCCGTTTCCTGGCAGAAAACAAGATCACAGATGTGGAAGCAGTCAAAGGGTTTTCCGTATCCGGCTATGGGTATGCCCCGGAGTATTCGGAGGAAAACAGCTTTGTGTTTATAAAAAATCATGGAAAAGAGGAGAGATAAATGTTAAAGAGAATCGGAAGCGGCGACCCGTGCTGGTGCGGAAGCGGAAAGCCCTATGGTCAGTGCCATCAGGAATTCGACAGGAAGGTGAGCCGAGCCCGTTTCATGGGCCATGAGGTGCCGTCCCATAAGATCATCAAGACACCGCAGCAGATCCAGGGGATCCGGGAGAGCGGAAAGCTCAACGTGGCAGTTCTGGACTATGTGGCGGAGCGGATCAAGGCCGGGGTCACAACGGCGGAGATCGACCAATGGGTGTATGATTATACAACGAAGCACGGAGGGATCCCGGCTCCTCTGGGCTATGAGGGCTTCCCCAAAAGCGTCTGCACCTCCATCGACGCCCAGGTGTGTCACGGGATCCCGTCGGAGGACGTGGTCTTAAAAGAGGGAGACATCATCAATGTGGACGTATCCACCATCCTTCACGGCTATTATGCCGATTCCTCCCGCATGTTCCTGATTGGGGATGTGGGGCCGGAGAAGGAAAAGCTGGTGCACGTCACCCGGGAGGCGGTGGAAAAGGGACTCCAGGAGGTAAAGCCCTGGGGATATCTGGGAGACATGGGCCAGGCCGTCCATGACCATGTGAAAAAACATGGCTACACAGTGGTGGAGGACGTGGGAGGCCACGGCGTGGGCCTGGAATTCCATGAGGATCCCTTTGTCAGCTATGTGACCCGGCGGGGAACGGAAATGCTCATGGCGCCGGGGATGATCTTTACCATCGAGCCCATGGTCAACATGGGCAGCGACGAGATCTTTGTGGACGACGGGAACGGCTGGACCATTTATACCGAGGATGGAAAGCCGTCGGCCCAGTGGGAGATTATGGTGCTGGTGACCGAGGACGGCCATGAGGTGCTGGCCTGGTAAAGGGATGAATCGTGAATCTATTTAAAAAAATAGATAAAATGTGCAGATTTTTCTTGTGATACCTCCGGATATTTAGTATAATAAGGTCAGATATCTGAACGGTTATGTGCGTGAATCCAGGAAAAAGGAGGCAGATCTATGGAGCTGAAATATGAGAAAATTTTTGCACCCGGAACGGACGTTGGCTTAAAGGTCATCAAGGGCCATTTTGCCACAAACCATGCCCACACCAATTACTATATCGATCTGACGACCATCAAGAGCCGCGTCAGTGAGGCCCAGGAGATCGCCAGGGCACTGGTCCATATGTACCTGTATGATATGGTCGTGGACACCATCGTATGTATGGAGGGTACGGAGGTCATCGGAACGCTTCTGGCAGAGGAGCTGACAAAGGGCGGCTTCCTGTCCTTGAACGCCCATAAGACCATTTATATCATCAAGCCCGAGTTCAACAGCAACAGCCAGATCATGTTCAAGGATAACTTCCGTCCCATGCTGAACGGGAAGAATGTGATCCTTCTGACTGCCACCGTGACCACGGGCCTTACGATCAACAAGGGAATCGAGGGGATCCAGTATTACGGCGGGATCATCCAGAGCGTGTCGGCAGTGTTCAGCGCCCTGGACGAGATGAACGGGATTCCTATTAAATCCGTATTCGGCCGGCGGGAGCTGCCGGATTATATGTACAGCGATTACCGCAACTGCCCGATCTGTAAGGAGGGGAAGAAGCTGGATGCGCTGATCAATCCATACGGATATTCAAAACTATAAACGGAAAAAGGAAAAACGGTGTCCTGCGGCTGTCCCTGGACGCCGTTTTTTACTTTATAGGAAAGTGCGTCCTATGACATAAAAAACGCTCCGCGGGGATCGCCATGGGGCGGAAGGGAATTATGCCGCAGAAGCGGCCTGCGGCAGCTCCTCCCGGCGCGCTCTTTTGCCGCAGGGAACGTATGCTGTATGAGAAAGGATAATAAAACATGGAATTAAATAAGAATATGATGCAGAAGCTGGTCCTGTCCCTGGTACTGCTTGCTGCGGCGATGCTGTCGGCCTTTGTGGTATCGAAAAAGGTATCTGCACCGGAATACCATAAGGCCTCCATGGAGGCCCTGGAAGAAAAGAAGAACACGGTCATGGAGATGACGGCGGCAGTGGCGGCCAGCTCCATGGCGGTGGCGGCCATTCCAGGAGACGCCACCACTCCCCTGGCGGATCAGATCGCGGAGCTGGGCAGCTACCTGATGATCGCTGCGGGTGCTGTGCTGCTGGAGAAGTTCCTTCTGACCATTACAGGCCATGCGGCCTTTTCGCTTCTGATCCCGGCCGCCTGCGGCCTGGGGATCCTGGGACTGCTTCTGTCCTCCGGCGCCCTGAAGCGCCTTGCCGTGCGCCTGGCGGTGACGGGGCTTGCCATTTTTATGGTGATCCCTGCAAGCCTGAAGGTCAGCAGCATGATCGAGGAGGCCTTTGAGGTCAGCCGCACCATTGAGGAAGCCGAAAAAGCCGCAGGAGCCGTGGAGGAGGAAGCGGCGGAGGCTTCCGGGGAGGAAAAGGGGCTGTCCGGCTGGATCTCCGGGGTAGGAGAGAAGCTCAGCCAAGGAGCGGAGCAGGCAAAGAAAGCGCTGGGCCGTTTTGTGGATGCGGTGGCGGTCCTGATCATCATTAACTGTGTGATCCCGGTGCTGGTGCTGTGGTTTTTCTTCTGGCTCATAAAAGCGGTGTTCAGCGCAGATATCCATGTATCCGCAGACCGGTTCCTGCTGGGGAGATAACAGATCGCCAGGGCGCTTTGGCCTTCCGTCTGCGCGGCAGAACGGCCGGATCCTGTGCGGCCCCGCCGGGACAAGCCGAGGATCGGATATATGGAACGGGTATAGCATAACCTGAATTTATGGTAAATATGAAAATAAACTACTTGCAATTTCAGATGGAATTTGTATAATATAAACTAGCATTAAGGGAAGGAGACGCAGATACAATGATGATGGAACTGGTACTAATCGCAGTCGTGATCCGAATTATTGGCAGCATTATCGTCGTGGACGGGAATGCTTATTTGCGTTATGCTGAAACTTAAGGGATCTGACGGCAGTATATCCAAAGCGATTTGGGATAGAGAGAAACCTTACAGCACAACGCTGTAAGGTTTTTTTGTTTCTTAAAAATGACGGCCTGGAAGATCTGTTTCCATCAACCAGACAAGGGGAAAACTTTATGAAAATGAACGGTGCACGGATCCTGGTGGAGGAGCTGATCCATCAGGGAGTGGAAGTGATATTCGGATATCCCGGCGGTGCGGTCTTAAATATTTATGATGAGCTCTACCTGGCATCAGACCGGATCCGCCATGTATTATCGGCCCACGAGCAGGGCGCGGCCCATGCGGCCGACGGCTATGCCAGGGCCAGCGGGAAAACGGGAGTGGTCCTGGCCACCAGCGGTCCGGGAGCCACCAACCTGGTGACCGGCATTGCCAATGCGTACCTGGATTCGGTGCCCATGGTGGCCATCACAGGAAACGTGGCAGTGAGCAGCCTGGGAAAGGATTCCTTCCAGGAGGTGGATATCGTAGGCGTCACCCAGCCCATTGTGAAGCACAATTTCATGGTGCGGGATATTAAGGATCTCCAGCGGACGATCCAGGAGGCCTTTGAGATCGCCAACGACGGAAGAAAGGGGCCGGTGCTCATCGATATTCCTAAAAACGTCCAGGCGGCGGAGTGGGAATACGATCCGGACATGAAGGCGCCTTCTGTAAGGAAAGCGCGGACCACCAGCATCACCAATATAGACGAGCTGCTGGAAATGGTTAAAAAGGCAAAGAGGCCGTTTATTTATGCAGGCGGCGGCGTGATCGCCTCTGGCGCCGAAAAGGAGGTCCTGGAGCTCTCAAAGCGGCTGGACGCGGCGGTGGGGCTCAGTATGATGGGACTGACCTCTGTGCCGGCCTCCTATCCGCTGAACCTGGGCATGTGCGGCATGCACGGGCAGTACGCCTCCATTATGGCCCAGTCCCACTGCGATCTTCTGTTCGCCGTGGGCGTGCGGTTTTCGGACCGGGCCACCGGAGACCTGAACGAATATACCAGTAAGTGCATGACCGTCCACATTGACATCGACCGGGCGGAGATCGGAAAAAACGTAAGCCCCGATATCAGTATGTGGGGAGACGTGAAGGGGATCCTCCAGAGGCTCCTGGATGTGCTCCCGCAGTGCAGGCATCCGGAATGGATCCGCCAGATCGAGGAGTATAAGAGTGCAGAGGTCCTGCCGCCTGTGAAGGGCTTCAGCCCCCAGGCCATCATCGAAGAGGTGAACCGCCACGGAGACGCCGATACGGTGGTAGCCACCGACGTGGGCCAGCACCAGATGTGGACCATGCAGTTTTATAAATTTGAAAAGCCCCAGAGACTTCTGACCTCCGGCGGCCTGGGGACCATGGGCTACGGTCTGGGGGCTGCCATCGGAGGCTGCATCGCCAGCGGAGGAAGGCGGACGGTGCTGTTTACCGGAGACGGAAGCTTTGGAATGAACTTAAACGAGATGGCTACGGCGGTGAGCCAGAACCTGCCTCTGACCATCGTGGTGATGAACAACGATGTCCTGGGCATGGTGAGACAGTGGCAGACGATCTTTTATGACTGTCATTACTCCCACACCACCCTGGACCGGAAAACCGATTTCCCGGCTCTGGCAGAGGCCTTTGGCGCCATGGGATTTTCGGCCTACACCATGGACGAGCTGAAAGAGGCCCTGGACCAGGCAGATAGGAGCGAGGGGCCGGTGCTCATCGACTGCCACATCAGTATGGATGAAAAGGTACTTCCCATGATCCCGCCGGGGCGGTCCGCCAGAGACATGATAGTGAAAGGATAAGCCTATGGAAGAGAGATTTGCCGTTGGCCTGATCGTCAACAACCGCTTCGGCGTTCTGGACCGGATCGCCGGGCTTTACGCCAAGCGCTGCTATAATATCGACGCCATCTCCGCCGGACCCACGGAGAACCCGGAATACACCCGGCTCACCATCGTGTCCACAGGGGATGAATATATGAAGGACCAGGTGGTGCGTCAGCTATATAAGCTTTACGATGTAAAAACTGTGGCCCTTCTGGAGCAGGAGCATACGCTGTTTGCCCAGCATATGTTCATAAAAATGCATCTCACCGGAACGGAGCGGGGCTCCTCCAAGCACCAGGTGCTGGAGCTGATCAATGAATACGGCGGAAAGGTCGTGGACTTCGGAGAAGAGCATCTGACCGCCGAGATCACAGGGACCAAGGAGAAGGTGGATTCCTTTGTGGAGAAGATCCGCAGGTTCGGGATCCTGGAGCTGAGCAGCTCCGGAGACATTGCCATCGGGATCGGCTGGGACAATACCCTAAGCGTAAGCCCCAGGGAGACAAGGGAAAAACAGCCGGAACCGTAAGCGTCCGATGAAAAAGGCTTTAACAAATTTTATTATAAAAGGAGAAAAAACTATGGCTACAATGTATTATGAGAGAGACTGCAATTTATCACTTCTGGACGGAAAGAAGATCGCTGTGATCGGATACGGATCCCAGGGCCACGCCCATGCGCTGAACTTAAGAGATTCCGGCTGTGACGTGGTGGTTGGCCTGTATGAGGGCTCCAGATCTGCCGCAAAGGCAAAGGAAGACGGCTTTACCGTAATGAACACTGCCGACGCGGTAAAGGCCGCTGATATCATCATGATCCTGGTAAACGATGAGAAGCAGGCTGCCCTTTATAAAAATGACATCAGGGAAAATCTGACCGACGGAAAGACCCTGTGCTTTGCCCATGGTTTTAATATCCACTTCAAACAGATCGTACCGCCGGCCGGCGTAAACGTGATCATGATCGCCCCCAAGGGCCCGGGCCATACAGTACGCTCCCAGTATGTGGCAGGAAAGGGCGTGCCGTGTCTGGTGGCGGTGGAGCAGGATCCTTCCGGAAATTCCATGGAGGTGGCCAAGGCTTATGCGGCCGGTATCGGCGGAGCCAGAGGCGGGATTCTGGAGACCACATTTAAAGAAGAGACGGAAACAGACCTGTTCGGTGAGCAGGCAGTTCTCTGCGGCGGCGTATGTGCCCTGATGGAGGCCGGCTTCAATACGCTGGTGGAGGCCGGATATAAGCCGGAGAATGCATACTTTGAGTGTATCCATGAGATGAAGCTGATCGTGGACCTGATCTTCAACGCCGGCTTTGAGGGGATGCGCTATTCCATCTCCGATACGGCTGAGTACGGCGACTACATGACTGGAAAGAGGATCATCACCGATTCTGTAAAGGCAGAGATGAAGCAGGTGCTCACAGAGATCCAGGACGGCACCTTTGCAAAGAACTGGATCCTGGAGAACCAGGTGGGCCGCACCATGTTCAATGCGGCCAGAGCCGCCCACGCCGACACGCTGGCTGCAAAGACCGGCCGCGAATTGAGGGCCAAGATGGGCTGGAAGCAGGCCCAGAACTTAGACGAGGCAAAATAATCTTCAGGAAGAACAGGAGTGCAGCATATGAATTCTGATCAGGTAAAATCCGGCGTGGAGCGTGCTCCCCACCGTTCCCTTTTAAAAGCCGACGGATACAGCGACGAGCAGATCCGCCGTCCCTTCGTGGGCGTGGTCAACTCATTCAATGAGATCGCCCCGGGCCACGTACATCTGCAGACCATTGCCAGAGCCGTCAAGGACGGCGTTCTGGCAGCCGGCGGGACTCCCATGGAGTTTAATACCATCGGCGTCTGCGACGGCATCGCCATGGGCCACAAGGGCATGCATTTTTCCTTAAGCTCCAGGGAGCTGATCGCCGATACCATCGAATGCATGGTAAGCGGCCACTGCTTCGACGCCCTGGTGTTCATCCCCAACTGCGATAAGATCGTGCCGGGAATGCTCATGGCGGCCCTTCGCTTGAATCTGCCCTGTATTTTCGTGTCCGGCGGCCCCATGCTTTCCATTGGGGAGAGGGATCTGAACTCGGTGTTTGAGGCTGTGGGAGCCAGAAAGGCCGGCCTCATCGACGATAGCGAGCTGGCAGAGATCGAGGGCAGCTCCTGCCCGGGCTGCGGCTCCTGCTCCGGTATGTTCACGGCCAATTCCATGAACTGCCTGACAGAGGTTCTGGGCCTGGGACTCCCCGGAAACGGCACCATTCCGGCAGTTTACGGAGAGCGGATCCGCCTGGCAAAGACGGCGGGGATGCAGGTCATGAAGCTTCTGGAGGGCAACATCCGTCCCAGGGACATTGTGACGGAAAAGTCCTTTGAGAATGCCCTGACGGCCGATATGGCCCTGGGCTGCTCCACCAACTCGGCCCTTCACCTTCCGGCCATTGCCCATGAGGCGGGCATTTCCATCAATCTCCATATGATCAACGAGATCAGTGAGAAAACGCCCAACCTCTGTCATCTGGCTCCGGCGGGCCGCCACCATATGCAGGATCTGATGCGGGCCGGAGGGATCTCCGCCGTGCTGAAGGAGCTGCTGGACGGCGGGATGATCGACGGGAGCTGCATGACTGTTACGGGAAAGACCCTGGGCGAGAACGTGGCCCATGCGGAAAACCGCGATCCGGAGGTGATCCGTCCTCTGGACCGTCCGTATACAAAGACCGGCGGGCTGGCGGTGCTTTTCGGAAACCTGGCCCCCAACGGAGCCATTGTAAAGCGTTCCGCCGTAAAGCCGGAAATGCTGGTGAACACAGGGACGGCCAGGTGCTTTGATTCGGAGGAGGAGGCCATTGCGGCCATTTACGCCGGAAAGATCGTGCCCGGAGACGTGGTGGTGATCCGGTATGAGGGACCGTCCGGCGGCCCGGGAATGCGTGAGATGCTTTCTCCCACCTCTGCCATTGTGGGGATGAAGCTGGATACCACCGTAGCCCTTCTGACCGACGGAAGATTCTCCGGCGCTTCCTGCGGAGCTGCCATCGGCCATATTTCCCCGGAGGCAGCGGCTGGCGGCCCCATTGCTTACGTCAAGGATGGGGACCCGATCGCCATCGACATTCCCAATTACAGTATCCGGCTGCTGGTTTCCGATGAGGAGATGGAGGAGCGCAGAAGGACCATGAAGTTAAAGGAGCCCAGGCAGGTGACCGGATATCTGAAGCGGTATGCCAGAATGGTATCCTCAGCGGACAGAGGAGCAATCGTAGAATAATGAACCAGATCGTATCCAATCTGCTGGTATACGGGAAACTGCCGGAGGACTCGATCCTCTGGCAGCTTTCTGATATCTGCATGAAATTAAAAGACGGAAGCCAGGACAGGGACGTACTGCGGACCCGGGTATTCGGACAGGTGAAGAACCTTCTTGCTGTGGCTACGGATTACGCCTTTGATAAAAACCTTTGGCAGAATTATCTGACCTTTCTTCTGATCACCAGCGAAAATCCCTTCAGCCTGGTATGTGAAAAAACGGGAGCCCAGGACGGGACCGTCAATATCTTTGTGAAGCATGACCTTGAAATGTTCCGCCAGCTGTTCCATTACGATTTTTCCTGGCTGGAGGAGGCGCTTTCCATTGACTGCTTTTACCATCTGACCCATTATAAGGCCATCCGGAAAAAGGAGCTGATGTACAACGGGAACGTCAGCGAAAAGGTCCGGGCCCTGAGCGAAAAGCTGGCGGCGGCAGAGGACGCAGACGACTTTTTCTTCCATGTGACCGGATTTTACCGGGATTACGGCGTGGGCATGTTCGGTCTGAATAAAGCCTTCCGTATTGCAGGAAATGAGGACGGCACCGTCCGCTTCCTTCCCATCAACAATATGGACGCGGTGATGCTGGACGATCTCATCGGCTATGAGCTCCAGAAAAAGAAGCTGGTGGACAATACCAGGGCCTTCGTGGAGGGAAGGGCTGCCAACAATGTTCTTCTGTTCGGGGATTCCGGTACGGGAAAATCCACCAGCATCAAGGCCATTGTGAACCAGTTTTACCCTGACGGACTCAGAATGATCGAGATCTATAAGCATCAGTTCAAGGATCTTTCCGCCATCATTGCCCAGGTGAAGAACCGGAACTACCGGTTTATCATCTACATGGACGATCTGTCCTTTGAGGAATTTGAGATCGAATATAAATTCTTAAAGGCCGTCATCGAGGGCGGTGTGGAAACGAAGCCGGATAATGTGCTGATCTATGCTACCTCCAACCGCCGCCATCTCATAAAAGAGACCAGCCGGGACCGGGATGACATGGAGCACGGAGAGGACATGCACCGTTCCGACACCATGGAGGAGAAGCTGTCTTTGGTGAACCGGTTTGGCCTTACCATTTATTACGCCAAGCCCGACAAGAGCGGCTTTAACGAAATGGCCGTGGGGCTGGCGCGCCGGGCCGGGATCACGCCGGAGGAGATGAGCGACGAGGAGATCTGCCGCGAAGCCAACCGGTTTGAGATGCGGGGCGGCGGTCTTTCCGGCCGGACGGCCCAGCAGTTTGTCAACCATCTGGCGGCGGTGCAGCAGTAGCCTGCCGTTGGGAAAGCCGGACAATACAGAGGAAAAACCGTTAAAAGACATATTATTACATTATGTTCAGAAAAAAGCATCGGTCATGAAGAATGATGATGCTTTTTTTGCTATTTATAGAAATTGTCAAACGTTGTCGAAAGTTGCGGACGAATTTCATTGCTTCTTTCTCAGATAAAAGCCTATAATAAAACCGCTTGTTCCCCGTTTTTTAAAAGAAAATGGAAAATGCGGGAGGATGAGCATTGATTATGACAGTTCAGGAGGGAAAGCTATGGCAGAGGTTTCGGTTGCAATCGCGGATGATAACAGACAGACATTAAACCTGTTGGGAGAGATACTGGAGAAGGAAGACGGGATCCATGTGGTGGGAAAGGCAGATAACGGAGAGGATGCATATAACATGATCGTGGAGACAAATCCGGATATCGTCCTGATGGATGTGATCATGCCGAGACTGGACGGAATTTCCGTGATGGAGCGGGTAAAGAACAACAGACAGATGAAGGGAAATCCTTCATTTATCATGGTGACGGCGGCCAGCAGCCAGGATGTGACCGAGGATGCCTTCCGTCTGGGAGCCAATTACTACATAATGAAGCCGTTCAGCCGGGATGTGGTGCTGGATAAGATCCGCCGGGTCAGCCGGGGACGGGTACGGGCTGCGGCGGCAGGCGACCACGGAGACGCGCGGCGGGTACAGCCCTATCTGGATAAGGCGGCGTACATGGAGCAGAACCTGGAGACCGACGTGACCCAGATGCTCCATGAGATCGGGATACCGGCCCATATCAAGGGCTACCAGTATCTGAGGGACGCCATCATCATGTCGGTGCAGGACGCGGAGATGCTGTCCTCGGTGACAAAGATCCTATACCCTACCATTGCCAAACGCCATCAGACCACGGCCAGCCGTGTGGAGCGGGCCATCCGGCACGCCATCGAGGTGGCCTGGAGCCGGGGGAAAATGGATACCCTGAACGAGCTTTTTGGCTATACGGTCAACGGAGGAAAGGGAAAACCGACAAATTCGGAATTTGTAGCCCTGATCGCAGATAAGATCCGCCTGGATTATAAACGGATCTAAAGGATGCCGGGGCAGAAGGAACAGGGGCGCTTTGCACCGGCGTCCTTAAAAAGTTCGCGGACCCACTTTCTAAATCCCTGGGAATGTGGTATACTGAACCTAGTGAAAATGAGCGAAAGCTGTATCAGCGGAAGGATGGGTTCAGTATGAAAAACATATTATTTATCGCTTCGGAGGCAGTGCCCTTTATTAAGACCGGAGGACTGGCAGACGTTGTAGGTTCTCTTCCGAAGTGTTTTGACAAGAAATACTTTGATGTGCGTGTGATGATCCCCAAATATCTCTGTATAAAAGAAGTGCTTCGCAATGAGATGACCTATATAGACCATTTTTATATGGATTATCTGGGACAGAGCCGTTACGTGGGGATCCTTCAGTATGTGTATGAGGGGATCACGTTTTATTTCATTGATAACGAAAGCTATTTCTGGGGGGAAAAGCCCTATGGCGACTGGTATTATGACCTGGAGAAGTTCTCCTTCTTTTCCCAGGCGGCTCTTTCTGCTCTGCCGGTGATCGGCTGGAAGCCGGATATCGTTCACTGCCACGACTGGCAGACGGGACTGATCCCGGTCTATTTAAAGGACCGGTTCCGCGGAGGAGAATTTTTCCGTGACATGAAGACGGTCATGACGATCCACAACCTGAAATTCCAGGGCGTGTGGGACGTGAAGACCATCCAGAGATTTTCCGGTCTCCCGGATTACTATTTTACGCCGGATAAGCTGGAGGCCTATAAGGACGGCAATATGCTAAAGGGCGGACTGGTATACGCAGACGCCATTACCACCGTGAGCAGCACCTACGCCGAGGAGATCAAGACACCGTTTTACGGCGAGGGCCTGGACGGCCTTATGAGAGCCCGCGCCAATGACCTGCGCGGGATCGTCAACGGGATCGATTACGATGATTTCAATCCGGAGACCGATCCCTATATCGCCCAGCGGTATAATGCGAAAAACTTCCGGAAGGAAAAGGGGAAGAACAAGCTGGCGCTCCAGGAGGAGCTGGGGCTGGCCAGAGATGAAAAGAAATTTATGATCGGAATCGTTTCCCGGCTTACGGACCAGAAGGGGCTGGATCTGATCCAGTGCGTGATGGATGAGATCTGCACCGACGACGTGCAGCTGGTGGTCCTGGGAACGGGAGACGACAAGTATGAGAATATGTTCCGTCATTATGACTGGAAGTACCATGACCGGGTATCGGCCCAGATCTATTATTCTGAGCCCATGTCCCATAAGATCTATGCGGCCTGTGATGCATTCCTGATGCCGTCCCTGTTTGAGCCCTGCGGCTTAAGCCAGCTGATGGCCCTCCGGTACGGCACTGTGCCCATTGTCCGGGAGACCGGCGGCTTAAAGGATACGGTATGGCCGTATAACGAATACGAAGGAACCGGAACCGGATTCTCCTTTGCCAATTACAATGCCCATGAGATGCTGAATATCATCCGCTACGCCAAATATATCTACTACAATAAAAAGCGCGAGTGGAATAAGATCGTGGACCGGGATATGGCAGTGGACTTTTCCTGGAATACTTCCGCGGGAAAATACCAGGAGCTGTACGACTGGCTGTTGGGCTACTAGGGAATGCAGTTTGGAGGAAACCATGGAGATTTGGAATGAGATACTAGGGAACCAGGTGCTGGTGTGCTCCGTTGCGGGCTGGACGGTGGCCCAGGTCTTAAAGACCATCATCGATGTGGTCTTAAACCGGTCGTTTAACCCGGAGCGCCTGTTCGGCTCCGGCGGAATGCCCAGCTCCCATTCGGCCACGGTATGCGCGCTGACCACGGCGTCCGGGCTTAAATACGGCGTGGGCAGCTTTCAGTTTGCCATCAGCTTTGTGGTGGCCATGGTCGTCATGTATGACGCCATGGGCGTCCGCCGGGAAACGGGAAAGCAGGCAAAGCTTTTAAACAGCGTTTTTTTTGAGAATATCCTGAACCTGGACGGAGTCCTGCTCCAGGAGAAGCTGAAGGAGTATGTGGGCCATACGCCTCTCCAGGTGGCGGCCGGCGCGGTCCTGGGGATCGGTATGACGCTGTTTATCAGCAGTTTTTACTAAGATCTGCGGAAAAATGGGCCTGAAAACCCCATAGGCTATATATTTTGGCGAAAAAATCATTCGGGGATATTGCAATATCTGGCAATATCCCTTATAATGTCAGCAGACCGTTTTCCGGCCTGCTGTTTTTGTGCGCAAATTTCCAAACCATACGTCCTGGCAGCGGACGTGGGAAAACGCAGGGCAGGAAGCGGAAAATGGAGAAACTAGTCACGTAGAAGATTTTCTACAAGTTTGATAGGAGGAAGAAAAACTTATGGCAAAGTGGGTTTATAAGTTTGAAGAAGGTAATGCTTCAATGAGAAACCTTCTCGGCGGTAAAGGCTGCAACCTGGCTGAGATGACGATCCTCGGCATGCCGATCCCGCAGGGCTTTACTGTTACGACAGAGGCCTGCACCGATTACTACAACAGCGGCAAGCAGATCACAGAGGAGATCCAGAACCAGATCTTCGAGGCTATTACATGGTTAGAGGGCGTAAACGGAAAGAAATTCGGTGATACCGAGGATCCGTTACTGGTTTCTGTTCGTTCCGGTGCAAGAGCATCCATGCCGGGTATGATGGATACCATCTTAAACCTTGGTTTAAACGACGTGGCTGTTGAGGGCTTCGCAAAGAAGACCGGCAACCCGCGTTTCGCATACGATTCTTACAGAAGATTCATCCAGATGTACTCCGACGTTGTTATGGAAGTTCCCAAGTCCTACTTCGAGAAAATCATCGACGAGATGAAAGAGGCAAAGGGCGTTCACTACGATACAGAGCTGACTGCCGACGACTTAAAGGAGTTAGCAAATAAGTTCAAGGCCGTTTACAAAGAGGCTATGAACGGAGAAGAATTCCCGCAGGATCCCAAGGAGCAGTTAATGGGAGCCGTTAAGGCTGTATTCCGTTCCTGGGACAACCCGCGTGCCATCGTATACCGTCGTATGAACGATATCCCGGGCGACTGGGGTACCGCTGTAAACGTACAGACCATGGTATTCGGAAACAAGGGCGAGACCTCCGGTACAGGCGTTGCCTTCACACGTAACCCCTCCACTGGTGAAAAGGGTATCTTCGGTGAGTACCTGATCAATGCCCAGGGTGAGGACGTGGTTGCCGGCGTTCGTACACCGCAGCCCATCACACAGCTTGAAAAGGACCTTCCGGACTGCTACAAGCAGTTCATCGATCTTGCCATGAAGCTGGAGAACCATTTCCACGATATGCAGGATATGGAGTTCACCATCGAGGAAGGCAAGTTATACTTCTTACAGACACGTAACGGTAAGAGAACTGCTCCGGCTGCAATCCAGATCGCCTGCGACCTCGTAGACGAGGGACAGATCACTCCGGAGGAGGCTGTATGCAGAATCGAGGCTAAGTCTCTTGACCAGTTATTACATCCCACCTTCGATCCGGCTGCATTAAAGGCTGGCGAGGTGATCGGACAGGCTCTTCCGGCTTCCCCGGGTGCAGCAGCAGGTAAGGTATGCTTCGACGCAGAGACTGCCAAGGCTGCAGGCATCGGCGGCAAGGGCGAGAGAGTGATCCTGGTTCGTCTTGAGACCTCTCCGGAGGATATCGAGGGTATGCACGCTGCACAGGGTATCCTGACTGTACGCGGCGGTATGACCTCCCACGCTGCAGTAGTTGCCCGTGGTATGGGTACCTGCTGTGTATCCGGCTGCGGCGAGATCAAGATCGACGAAGAGAAGAAGGAATTCTCCCTTGGCGGATATACCTTCCACGAAGGCGATTACATCTCCTTAGACGGAACCACAGGTAAGATCTACAAAGGCGACATCCAGACTCAGGAGGCTTCCGTAGGCGGAAACTTCAAGAGGATCATGGACTGGGCTGACAGCTTCCGTAAGCTGGGCGTTCGTACCAACGCAGATACACCGGCTGATACTGCAAACGCAGTGAAACTTGGCGCTGAGGGTATCGGCCTTTGCCGTACCGAGCATATGTTCTTCGAGCCCGAGAGAATCCACAGCTTAAGAAAGATGATCCTTTCTGACACCGTTGAGGCAAGAGAGGCTGCATTAAACGAGCTGATCCCGTTCCAGAAGGGCGACTTCAAGGGCATGTACAAGGCTCTGGAAGGAAGACCGATGACCGTTCGTTACTTAGATCCGCCGCTGCATGAGTTCACTCCGAAGACAACTGAGGAGATGGCTGAGCTTGCAAAGGATATGGGTCTGACCGTTGAGGTTGTTAAGGCAAAATGTGATGAGCTCCATGAGTTCAACCCGATGATGGGTCACCGTGGATGCCGTCTGGCTGTTACTTATCCGGAGATCGCAAAGATGCAGACCCGTGCCGTTATGGAGGCTGCCATCGAGGTTAAGGAAGAGTGCGGCTACGACATCGTTCCGGAGATCATGATCCCGCTGATCGGTGAGAAGAAAGAGCTGAAGTTCGTTAAGGACATCGTTGTTGAAGTTGCTGAGCAGATTAAGAAAGAGAAAGGCTCCGACATCCAGTACCATATCGGTACTATGATCGAGATCCCGCGTGCGGCTCTGACAGCCGGACAGGTAGCGGAAGAAGCAGAGTTCTTCTCCTTCGGTACCAACGACCTGACACAGATGACCTTCGGCTTCTCCCGTGACGACGCCGGTAAGTTCTTAGATTCCTACTACAAGGCTAAGATCTACGAGTCCGATCCGTTTGCAAGACTTGACCAGACAGGCGTTGGCCGCCTTGTGGAAATGGCTGTAAAGGAAGGCCGCGCAACTCGTCCGGAGCTTAAGTGCGGTATCTGCGGCGAGCACGGCGGAGATCCGTCTTCCGTAGAGTTCTGCCATAAGGTAGGCTTAAACTATGTATCCTGTTCTCCGTTCCGTGTGCCGATCGCAAGACTGGCTGCTGCCCAGGCTGCTCTGCATGAGAAAGGATATAAATAAAAAAATAGAGGATCGTTTCAAGACGGTCTTTAGAGGGATGCCGTCTGTCTGGGAAACCAGGCAGACGGCGTTTTTTGTGGCTCTTTGTCAAGAGTTGGGGTAAATTTATTTTTGAGGCACAGGAACGATGTTCCTGTGTCAGACTGTCAAAAAAGTCAGCGAAAGCTGGCTTTTTTTGATATACTGGTATCA